>NZ_JBFTNE010000004.1:0-245198 GCF_056397325.1 Cupriavidus sp. 05N39 | reverse complement strand
GGACGGCGCAGAGCATGGCTTGCCTTACAGCAGCTTATCTCCCGGCCAGGGCGGCAAGCGAGCCCACACCCCCCGCCTGCGGCTCAGCCAACGAACGCGCCCGGCACCGGATCTTCGCCGAGCACGGACAGCAGCACCGCCCAATGCATCGCCTCATCGCCCAGGATGCTGCCCGCGGCCTTGGTCAGCTCGCGGTTATGGAAATTTGGCAGCACGCCCAGATAAGCCGCGGTGGCACCTTTTTCCAGCCCGGCGGCAAAGCGCAGCACATCGGCCTGCGTCTTGAGCTGGTCGGTCGGGAAGCTGTACTCGGCCGGCTTCTTCGCCATCACCGGGCTGCCGCCCAGCTTGGACACGGTGCCCGCCAGCACTTGCGCGTGCGCCTTGTGGTGCGTCTGGAACTTGACCGCGGTATCCAGCACCGGCTTTTGCAGCAGGCCGCTCTCCGCGCCGACCTGATAAGCCGCGATGGCCTGGTATTCCAGCCCGAGGGCTACATTCAGAATGGCGATATCGTCCTTGGTGCTGCCGGACTGGGCCTGTGCCCAGGCGGGCATCGACTCGCCCAGGCTCATCACCGCCAGCGATCCAAGCGCAAATAGGCCGGGGACTTTGAGCAGGCCGCGCCGGCGCGCATCCGGCGCAACAAGGATGCGGCTCTCCGTGTCCTCGCTTGCCTGGCGCTTCGCCGCCTCGGTCATCGACTGCATGCGTTCCATGGTGTTCTCCTGTCTTGGGGTGAAGTGGCGCCTCGATTGCGTTGCGTTATCGAAGGGCAATCCGTTGAAATGCCGGCGCCTTTCACTTCTACGCACTGGCATCGCGATCGGATGCAACAACCGGTGCGATCGATGCCATGCCGCCGGCAAGCCGTGCCTATAATCCGGAAACGTCACTTGCCTCTTTTCACCAGGGATCCCCCACGGTGTCCTCCTCCGCCAACGCGTCCTTTGCCCCCAGGCCGGCCGATGCCGACCGGCTCGCTGCCTTGCTGCAAGCCGCGGCACTGGGCGACCGGCAAGCCCTGCGCCAGCTCTACGACGAAACAGCCACGAAACTGTTTGGCCTCGCGCTGCGTATCACCAACAGACATGACTGGGCCGAGGACGTAGTGCAAGAGAGTTTCGTCAGCATCTGGCATCACGCCGGCGATTACCGGCCGCACCTGGCTGCCCCGATGACCTGGATGACGGCCATCGTGCGCAACCGGGCGCTGGACTGCCTGCGCCGGCAGGCGGCAGCGCGCGCCAGCCAGACCGTGGAACTGGACGACAGCCTGGGCGAGTGGATGGCCGACGATGCGGCCGGCCCGGCCGAACTGGCGCTCGCCAGCCAGGAAGCGCGGGCGTTGAACCAGTGCCTGCAACGGCTGGAGCAGCCGCAACGGCAGGCGATCTCGCTGGCCTACCTGAAGGACATGAGCCATAGCGAACTGTCCGAACAGTTGCAGGTACCGCTGGGCACCATCAAGTCATGGATACGGCGCGGCCTGGAACGGCTGCGCATGTGCCTGGAAAGCCTGTCATGAATCTCAGCCGCCACCCCGACCTGATCGACCGCCTCGCCGCGCAGTACGCGCTGGGCGTGTTGCGCGGCGGCGCGCGCCGCCGGCTCGAGCAACTGGCGCGGCAGGAACCCGCCATCCGCGACGCGATCGGGCACTGGCAGGCGCGGCTGTCCGGCATCGCGGAGCTGCAGCCCGCCGCCGAACCGGTCGACAAGGTGTGGTGCGGCATCGAGCAGCGGCTGGGCTGGCAGCCCATGCCCGACGCGGCCGCCAAGGCTGGCATACCGGAGCACTGGTGGCGGCGCCTGTGGAACGTGCCAGGCTTCTGGCGCGGCGTCACCCTGGCGACGGCTGCCGTGGCCGCGGTGGCGATCGGGCTCAATATGCGCATGGCGCGCCAGCTGGATATCACGCCCCTGGTCAACGCCGTGGCCGTGCTGAACGACGACCGCGCCGAAGCCGCCGTGCTTGTGACGTGGGATGCCCGCTCGCATTCGCTGACGTTGCGCCGCCTGGATCACCTGCCGCTGAGCGACGAGCAGGTATTGCAGCTCTGGGCCTTGCCGGACGGTGGCAAGCCGCAATCCCTCGGCGTGCTCGGACACCAGCGGCAATTGCGCCTCGCGGTGGCGCAGGCGGTGGGCAAGGTGCCGGCGCTGGCCATCAGCGTGGAGCCGCCGGGTGGCTCGCCCGACCCCAACGGGCCGACCGGGCCCGTGGTGTTCAAGGGCCGCGTCATCGACAACACGCTTTAGGCAAGGCTGGGAGACGCCCGGCAGCGATATAATCCCGGTTTCGCCGATTTTTCTCGTTTGCCCCGCGGCCTGCCGCCGGCTTGCGAGCCAACCCAGCCTTACCGCCCATGACCTCCCAACTTGCCAAGAAAGGCGAAGCCTGGTCCGCCCGCTTCTCCGAACCGATGTCCGACCTGGTGAAGCGCTACACCGCTTCGGTGTTCTTCGACAAGCGCCTGGCCCTGTTCGATATCCAGGGCTCTCTGGCGCACGCCGCCATGCTGGCCAAGCAAGGGATCATCGCCGAAGCCGACCGCGCCGAGATCGAGCGCGGCATGACGCAGATCCGCGGCGAGATCGAGGCGGGCAACTTCGAGTGGAAGCTCGACCTGGAAGACGTCCACCTGAATATCGAARCGCGCCTGACCGCCCTGGTCGGCGACGCCGGCAAGCGCCTGCACACCGGCCGCTCGCGCAACGACCAGGTCGCCACCGATATCCGCCTGTGGCTGCGCAGCGAAATCGATACCATCATCGGCCTGCTGGGCGCGCTGCGCGGCGCGCTGCTGGACCTGGCCGAGAAGAACGCCGACACCATCCTGCCGGGCTTCACCCACCTGCAGGTGGCCCAGCCGGTCACCTTCGGCCACCATCTGCTGGCTTACGTGGAAATGTTCACGCGCGACGCAGAGCGCATGGCCGACTGCCGCCGCCGCGTCAACCGCCTGCCGCTGGGCGCCGCCGCGCTGGCCGGCACCAGCTACCCGATCGACCGTGAATTCGTCGCGCAGCAGCTCGGTTTCGACGGCGTATGCCGCAACTCGCTGGACGCCGTCTCCGACCGCGACTTCGCCATCGAGTTCTGCGCCGCCGCCGCGCTGGTGATGACCCACATCTCGCGCTTCTCCGAGGAGCTGGTGATCTGGATGAGCCCGCGCGTGGGCTTTATCGACATCGCCGACCGCTTCTGCACCGGCAGCTCGATCATGCCGCAGAAGAAGAACCCGGACGTGCCCGAGCTGGCGCGCGGCAAGACCGGCCGCGTCAACGGCCACCTGATCGGCCTGCTGACCCTGATGAAAGGCCAGCCGCTGGCCTACAACAAGGATAACCAGGAAGACAAGGAGCCGCTGTTCGACACGGTGGACACCGTGGCCGACACGCTGCGCATCTTCGCCGACATGGTGCCGGGCATCTCCGTCAAGCCGGAAGCCATGCGCGCCGCCGCGCTGCAGGGCTACGCCACCGCCACGGACCTGGCCGACTACCTGGTCAAGCGCGGCCTGCCCTTCCGCGATGCCCACGAAGCCGTGGCCCACGCGGTGCGCGCCTGCGACGACCGCCGCTGCGACCTGGCCGACCTCACCGTGACCGAGCTGCGCGAAGTCACCGGCCTGGGCGACAAGGCGGCGCTGATCGGCGACGACGTGCACGAGGTGCTGACGCTGGAAGGCTCGGTCGCGGCACGCAACCACATCGGCGGCACCGCGCCGGCGCAGGTTCGCGCAGCCATTGCCGCTGTACGCGCGACGCTTTAAGCGGACGCACTGGCGACACTGCAGCGCAGCATGCCAATGTAAGTTTCACGTAAGTAATGCTTTGAAAAAAAGCCGCCAGGGCGCATGCCCGGTGGCTTTTTTTTATCTGGTTCTATTTTTGCGCAATGCGGTAGGTATTAGCCCCAAGCGCCGAAGCATATTGTTACAGATAAACTAATTGCCGCAAAAACAGGGGAGACAACCCATGTATTACTTGCTTGGTCTGTCACGACAGATCGACAGGTTGAATCAGCACGCGGGCAGGCTTGCAAACATCATGATCCTGCTGTCGTGCCTGATCAGCGCAGGCAACGCCCTGCTGCGTTACGGCTTCAACCTTAGTGACAACTGGCCGCTTGAACTGCAGTGGTATATGTTCGCCATCGCGGTGATGTTCGGCGCCTCCTATACCTTCCAGCGCAACGAGCATGTGCGCGTGGACCTGATCTACGGCAACGTATCGGAGCGCGCGCAACACTGGATCGATATCTTCGGCATTATTTTCTTCCTGCTGCCTTCCTGCGTGCTGTTCATGTGGCTGTCGTGGGAATCGCTGTTCCTGCCCTCGTGGCGCATCCTCGAGCAATCCGGTAATTCCGGCGGTCTGCCGCGTTACCCGATCAAGCTGGTGGTGCCCCTCGGCTTCGGCCTGCTTGCCTTGCAGGGCGTATCCGAGCTGATCAAGCGCGTTGCCGCCCTCAAGGGCCTGGTGCGCATCGAATCGAAATACGAGAGGCCGGTGCAATGATTCCATTGGAATATATGCCGCCGCTGATGTTCGGCGGCCTGGTGGTATTCATGCTGATCGGTTTCCCGGTCGCATTTTCGCTGTCGGCCGTGGGTCTTGCCTTCGGCATCCTGTCCATCCAGTTTGGTTACTTCCCGGTCAGCTTCCTGCAGGCGGTGCCGAGCCGCGTGTTCGGCAGCGTGCTGGCCAACGAGTTGCTGCTGGCCATCCCGTTCTTCACCTTCATGGGGGCGATCCTGGAGAAGTGCGGGCTGGCCGAGGATATGCTCGACTCCATGGGCCAGTTGTTCGGCCCGGTGCGCGGCGGCCTGGGCTACTCGGTCATCATCGTGGGCTTTATCCTCGGAGCCATTACCGGCACCGTGGCGGCCCAGGTGATCGCCATGGCAATGATCTCGCTGCCGGTGATGATGCGCTACCGCTACAACATGAAGTACGCCACCGGCGTGCTGGCGGCGTCGGGCACCATCACGCAGCTGGTGCCGCCGTCGCTGGTGCTGGTGGTGCTGGCCGACCAGCTCAAGACCCCGATGGGCAGCGCCGACGTGGGCAGCATGTACCTTGGCGCCTGGGGCCCGTCGGTGATCCAGATCGCGCTGTTCGCGCTCTACACCTTCGTGCTGACCCGCATCAAGCCTGACTGGCTGCCGCCAGTGCCGGTGGAAGAACGCACGCTGCGCGGCTGGCCCCTGTGGCGCAAATGCCTGCGCGGCATCATCCCCTGCGCGGTGCTGATCTTCCTGGTGCTGGGCACGATCATGCTGGGCATCGCCACGCCGACCGAATCCGGCGCCATGGGCGCGGTCGGCGCGCTGGTGCTGGCGGTGCTGCGCGACCCCGGTTTCGGCAAGCTCGACCGCACCATCTACCGCATCGGCCTTGCCGCCACCGGCGTGGCCATCATCGTCGGCACCGTCGCCTTTGGCTCGCACGCCTTCCGCATCCCGCTGGCGGTGGTCTACCTGGTGATTGCCTGGCTGCTGCTGCGTGCCGGACAACTAAGCGCGCTGCGCGCGCTGATCATCGATGCCTACCAGTCCACGGCGCGCATCACGGCCATGGTGGTGTTCATCCTGATCGGCTCCACCTGCTTCTCCGTGGTGTTCCAGGGCGTGGACGGCGGCGCCTGGGTGGAGCATATGTTCACCTCGCTGCCCGGTGGCTGGATCGGCTTCCTGCTGGTGGTCAACCTGTTCATCTTCTTCCTGGCCTTCTTCCTGGACTTCTTCGAGATCGCATTCATCGTGGTGCCGATGCTGGCGCCGGTTGCGGTCAAGGTACTGGCCCCGGTCGTCGCCGACTCGATGGGCGGCAACCCGGAAGCGGCGGCCACCGCGGCGCTGGTGTGGTTCGGCGTGATGCTGTGCGTGAACATGCAGACCTCCTTCATGCACCCGCCCTTCGGTTTCGCGCTGTTCTACCTGCGTGGCATCGCGCCCAAGGAAGTGAAGAGCTCCGACATCTACTGGGGCGCGCTGCCCTGGGTCGGCCTGCAGATGATCATGGTGGCGCTGGTGATGTTCTGGCCGGGCATGGTGACGATGTTCCTCGACAAGGGGTCGCTGCACCATACCAACGCGGCGGAGGTCACGATCCCGCTGGGCGGTGAGAGTAGCGGGCCAGCCTCGGCGCCATTGCCTGCCCGCAGTCCTGGCAGTGGCACGCTGGAGTTGCCGGCAGCACCGGCCGAGAGCGAACCCGCCGCACCGCAGTTCGAGTTCGACAAGAAGAAATAGCAGTGGAATCGCCGGCGGCCGTGGCCGCCGGCAGCAAGAAGGCCCCGCGAGTCGGGGCCTTCTTGCTGCCGTGACACGAATATCAGGGCAGCAATACGATAGCGCCGGTGGTAGCACGCGCCTCCGCTGCACGGTGCGCTTCGGCCACCTGCCCAAGCGGATACCGCGCGCCGACGGCTGCCCGGATCGCACCCTGCCCGATGGCCTGGAATACGTCCGCCGCGTYGGCGCGGAAGGTCTGCGCATCGGCGTTGTGCGGGAACACCGACGGCCGCGTCAGGAACAGGCAGCCCTTCTTGTTGAGCAGTTCGGGCTCGATGGCCGGCGCCGGCCCCGAGGCCGCGCCATACAGCGCCACCAGTCCGAACGGCGCCGCGCAGTCCAGCGAACCCATGAAGGTGTGCTTGCCCACGGAGTCGTAGACCACGCGCGCCTTGCGTCCGCCGCTGGCGTCAATCACCTGGCGCACCCAGTCCGGCTGCGAATAGTCGATGGCGATATCGCACCCTGCCGCCAGCGCGACTTCGCATTTTGCCGGCGAGCCCGCGGTGCCGATCACCGTGGCGCCGAGCGCCTTGGCCCAGCTGCTGAGAATCTGCCCCACGCCACCCGCGGCGGCATGCACCAGCACGATGTCGCCGGCCRCCACGCGATGCGTCTTCCTGACGAGGTATTGCGCTGTCATTGCCTTGAAGAAGACTGCCGCCGCCGTGACGTCGTCAATGCCGTCGGGCAACTTGACCAGCTTGTCGGCCGGCACGTTGCGCCGGTCGGCATAGGCGCCGATGCCGGCATGCATGTAGACCACGCGGTCGCCTTCGCGCAGGCCGGTCACGCCCTCGCCCACGGCCTCGACCACGCCGGCGGCTTCGTGGCCCAGCCCCGTGGGCGACGGCAAGGGATACTTGCCCGCACGCTGGTAGATGTCGATGTAGTTGAAACCGATCGCGGTCTGGCGCAGTTGCACCTGGCCGGCCGACGGCGCCGGCAGCACCGACGTCACCAGGCGCATCACTTCAGGACCACCGAACTCTGTCAATTCCACCGCACGTGCTGATGCCATTTCCGCTCCGTCGAAGTTGCTTGGATAGGTCCAGTCCCGGCCACTACCGCGGGGCACGAGCCAGGATACAGAGCGCAACTCTATCGCAATCTCGCGCGTGGCGCCGGCCTGCCCGCCGAGGCCGGGGAAAAGAAAAAGGGCCTCGCGCATGCGAGGCCCTTTTTCCATCGACTTGCCTTACTTCACGCAATCCACGAAGTACGCCTTGCCGCCGCCTTCGACCTCTTCCTCGACCAGGCCGTGGATGTCGGTTTCGAAACCGGGGAACAGCTTGTTGAAGTCGCGCGCGAACTTCAGGTACTGCACGATGATGCGGTTGAAGCGTTCGCCCGGGATCAGCAGCGGGRTGCCCGGCGGGTACGGCGTGAGCAGGATGGCGGTGACGCGGCCTTCCAGTTCGTCGACCGCCACGCGTTCGATCTCGCGGTGGGCCATCATGGCCCAGGCGTCCGAGGGCTTCATCGCCGGCTCCATATCCGACAGGTACATCTCGGTGGTCACGCGTGCCACGTCGTTGGCCTTGTAGACGCTGTGGATGGCGTCGCACAGGTCGCGCAGGCCGAGCTTCTCATACTGCGGATGCTTGCCGACGAATTCCGGCAGCACGCGCCACAGCGGCTGGTTCTGGTCGTAGTCGTCCTTGAACTGCTGCAGCTCCGTTACCAGCGAGTTCCAGCGGCCCTTGGTGATGCCGATGGTGAACATGATGAAGAACGAGTACAACCCGGTCTTCTCGATGATGATGCCGTGCTCGGCCAGGTACTTGGTGACGATGGCCGCCGGAATGCCGCGATCGCTGAACTCGCCGTCCACGTCCAGGCCCGGGGTGATGATGGTGGCCTTGATCGGGTCGAGCAGGTTGAAGCCATCGGCCAGGTCGCCGAAGCCGTGCCAGCGTTCGTTGGCCTTGAGCATCCACTCTTCGCGGTCGCCGATGTCGTCCTCGACCAGCGCCTCGGGGCCCCACACCTTGAACCACCAGTCGCCGTTGTTGCCGGCATCGTAGTCGCCTTCCACCTTGCGCATGGCGCGGCGGAAGTCCATCGCTTCCTGGATGCTTTCCTCCACCAGCGCGGTGCCGCCCGGCGCTTCCATCATCGCCGCCGCCACGTCGCACGAGGCGATGATCGAGTACTGCGGGCTGGTGGACGTATGCATCAGGTACGCCTCGTTGAACCGATAGCGGTCCAGCTTGCGCGTGTCCGAATCCTGCACGAGGATCTGCGAGGCCTGCGACAGGCCGGCCAGCAGCTTGTGCGTGGATTGCGTGGCAAAGACCAGCGCGTCCTTGCTGCGCGGGCGGTCTTTACCGATCGCGTGCATGTTGCGATAGAAGTCGTGGAATGCCGCGTGCGGCAGCCAGGCTTCATCGAAGTGCAGCGTGTCGATCTCGGTGGCCAGCATCTCCTTGATCTGCTCGGCGTTGTACAGCACGCCGTCGTAGGTGCCCTGGGTGATGGTCAGGATGCGCGGCTTCTGGTTCTTGGCCTGGCTGGCGAACGGGTGCGCGGCAATCTTGCGGCGGATGGTTTCCGGATCGAACTCGCTCTTCGGGATCGGGCCGATGATGCCGTAGTGATTGCGCGTGGGCATCAGGAACACCGGAATCGCGCCCGTCATCATGATCGCGTGCAGGATCGACTTGTGGCAGTTGCGGTCCACCACCACGATGTCGCCCGGCGCCACGTTGGCATGCCACACCATCTTGTTCGAGGTGGACGTGCCGTTGGTGACGAAATACATGTGATCGGAGTTGAAGATGCGCGCGGCGTTGCGCTCCGATGCCGCCACCGGGCCGGTGTGGTCAAGCAGCTGGCCGAGTTCATCGACGGCGTTGCAGACGTCGGCGCGCAGCATGTTCTCGCCGAAGAACTGGTGGAACACCTGGCCGACCGGGCTCTTCAGGAACGCCACGCCGCCGGAGTGCCCCGGGCAGTGCCACGAGTAGGAGCTGTCCTGCGCGTAGGCGATCAGCGCCTTGAAGAACGGCGGTGCCAGCGAATCCAGGTAGACCCTGGCTTCACGGATGATGTGGCGCGCGACGAATTCCGGCGTGTCCTCGAACATGTGGATGAAGCCGTGCAGCTCGCGCAGGATATCGTTGGGGATATGCCGCGAAGTACGGGTCTCGCCGTACAGGAAAATGGGCAGGTCGGTATTGCGGCGGCGCACTTCGTTGACGAAGGCACGCAGTTTCTCGATGGCCGCGGCTTCGGGCCGGTCGTCCTCGCTGACGAACTCATCGTCGTCGATCGACACGATGAACGAGGAGGCACGGCTGGACTGCTGCGCGAACGAGGTCAGGTCGCCATAGCTGGTCAGGCCCATCACCTCCATGCCTTCTTGCTCGATGGCCTGCGCCAGCGCGCGAATGCCCGAGCCGGAAATGTTCTCGGAGCGGAAGTCTTCATCGATGATGATGACGGGGAAGCGGAATTTCATTTGGCATCCTTGGACGGCAAGAAGGACTTGAGCCACATGGCCCGGGGACTCATCCCCCTGGGTCGGCATGTGGCTCGACGTTCAGGCTTCGCGCGCGGCCCGGCTCGCCCTGCTGTGCTACCGGTCGTGCCGCAACGCGCGCATTGTATGCGATCAGGTTTTCGGCAGTGTGACACCCTGCTGACCCTGGTACTTCCCGCCGCGATCGCGGTAGGAAGTCTCGCAGATCTCATCGCTTTCGAAGAACAGCACCTGCGCACAGCCTTCGCCGGCGTAGATCTTGGCGGGTAGCGGCGTGGTGTTGGAGAACTCCAGCGTCACATATCCTTCCCATTCCGGTTCGAACGGGGTCACGTTGACGATGATGCCGCAACGCGCGTAGGTGCTCTTGCCCAGGCAGATGGTCAGCACGCTGCGCGGAATGCGGAAATACTCCATCGTGCGGGCCAGCGCGAAGGAGTTCGGCGGGATGATGCAGACATCGCCCTTGAAGTCGACAAAGGACTTCTCGTCGAAGTTCTTGGGATCGACGATGGTGCTGTTGATATTGGTGAATATCTTGAATTCGTCGGCGCAGCGGATATCGTAGCCGTAGCTCGAGGTGCCGTACGACACGATCTTGCGGCCGTCTTCCTCCCGTACCTGGCCGGGCTCGAACGGCTCGATCATGCCGTGCTGTTCCGCCATGCGGCGGATCCACTTATCGGATTTGATGCTCATAGGGGTATCGGGATGAACAAATGAGGGCAGGCTCGGGCGCGGTCAGGACTCACCGGGAACACTGCTCGCATTTGCTCACAGGCGCGCCGGACCTGCCGGGGCCTTGCGATGGGCCGCATTGTACAACCAAAAACCGGCGCCCCCGCCGCAATAGCACCCGTCCCTGCGGCACATGGCTGGGACAGGCGGCCCGGAGCCCCGCCTCAGGCGGTAGCCTGCTCCGGTAACTGGTGCCGGAAGCGCTCGCGGCCGGTATAGAGCAGGAAATGACGTCCGGTGCACCGCGCGAACAGGGCCAGGTTGACGCGCCGGGCCATCTGGTAGCCCATCTGGGTCACACCCGAGCGCGACAGCAGGAAGGGAATGCCCATCTGGGCGCCCTTGATCACCATCTCGGAGGTCAGCCGGCCGGTGGTGTAGAAAACCTTGTCGGCGCCACTCATATCCTCCAGCCACATCAGGCCGGCGATGGCATCCACGGCGTTGTGCCGGCCCACGTCCTCGATGAACATCAACAGCTCGCGCCCGCGGAACAGCGCACAGCCATGTACCGAGCCGGCCTGCTTGTAGACCGACTGCTGCAGCCGGATGGTATCGACGATGCTGTAGAGCGTTTCCTGGTCCAGGGTGGCGTCGTCCGGCAGGCGGATATTGTCGACCTCGTCCAGCAGCGAGCCGAACACCGTGCCCTGGCCGCAGCCGGTGGTCACCACGCGGCGGGAGGTACGCTCCTCGATACGGTCCACGCCCGTGCGGGTCGTGACGGCGGCGGATTCGGTTTCCCAGTCGACCTGGATCGCGGCGATATCCTCGATCGACTCGACCAGGCGCTGGTTGCGCAGGTAGCCCAGCACGAGTGCCTCGGGCGCACCGCCCAGCGTCATCAGCGTCACCAGCTCCCGCTTGTCCAGGTAGACCGTGAGCGGACGCTCGCCCGGCAGGAAGGCCGGCCGCACGCGCCCCTGCTCATCGACCACCTCGACTTCTTCGATCAGGGGAACGCAAGCATGGGTGAGTTCGGGACGCAGGGGCATGGGTAGGGGAAAAATGGATGGGCAGCGCGACCGGGCGGCGCTGCCCTGCCCCGTCCGTCAGGACTTGGCGATCACGCCGCAGGCGATGCGGCCGCCGGAGTTGCCGGTAGGCTGGGTCTTGTAGTCGTCCGGGTCCTTATGCACGACCACCGCGCGGCCCACCACGCTGTTCGGGCCGGGGGCCACGGTCACGTCGGCCAGCTCGAAGCTGGCCTGGGCGCGCCCGCTGGCGTCGGCCTTGAGGTTGTTGATATCGCCGGCATGATGGTCGGGCATCGACATCGATCCGTGCGGCTTGGCCGTCGGGTTGAAGTGACCGCCGGCGCTCATGGCGTCGGGCGTGGAGCAGTCACCCTTCTCGTGCACGTGGAAACCATGCTCGGTATTGGGTGGCAAGCCCGTCACATCGGCTTTGACCAGCACCGTGTTGCCGCGCTGGGTGAATGTCACGCTGCCCTGCGTCGCGGTGCCGCTCCTGGATGCCAGCGCGGCGACGGCGGTGTCCGAACCATCTCCCATTCCCGTACCGGCGCAGCCGGCCAGGCCGCCTGCCAGGGTTCCCGCTACCGCCAGACCGAAAAGTACGCGTACATGCTTCATGCCGAACCTCCTCTCACGGTGATGTCCGGGGCGATTGTACCGCTCCGGTGCCCGGCGCTGCGGCCGGTTTGTGATCCGAAGGTGCCGCGACAGGGGCGGTGGACGGGCCGCCGGCGGTAGCGGCGGCTTCCCCGGTGGCGGGCGCCGCCGCCACAAATGGTCCCGGATCGGCACACGGCGGGGCTGCCGCGCCGGCCGGTACTTCTTTGCCCTTGGCTTTCATATCGTTGAAATAGTACGCAGCCGTCTTGTCTTGTGAACGGCAGAGCTGGTAGGCGGCCACCTTGTCGGCCCAGGCTGCACGTGCCTTGGCCTCGTCGGCCTTGAGCTTTTGCGCTTCGGTAGGGGGCGGCAGCTTGGCCAGGGCGCCCGTGCCGCCAAGTGCGAGGGCGAGCAGCAGCAGGATGCGTTTCATTGGTCTGATTCCTCTTCCTCGGGATCTGTGGCGCGACGCCGCGTTCGCTCAGGCTTCGCCGGTGCTGGCCCGGCCACYGGCACGCTCGCCGGGTTGCGGCTCGGCCGCCCGCTGCGCCGGGATCTTGCCGGACTTGATATCGTCGTACCAGAGTTCGTGATGCTCCTTGGCCCAGGCTTCGTCGACCCAGCCGTCGCGCATGGCGCGGTAGGCGCCTTCCATGCCGATGGTGCCCATGTAGATATGACCGCAGGCCATCGCCATCATCAGCACCGCCGCGATGCCATGGATCACATTGGCGATCTGCATGGTGGCACGGTAGAAATCCATGCCAGGCACGATCATATCGAGCACCCAGCCGGAAGCGGACAGGATCAGGCCGAACAGCACCAGCCCACCCCAGAACCATGCCTTTTCGCCGGCGTTGAAGCGCCCGCTTGGCACATGCTTGCCGGAAACGAGCCCACCCAGCTTGGCGAGCCACTGCCAGTCCTCGCGGGCGGGCAGGTTGTCGCGCACGAAGATCACAAAGCCGACGATCACGGCCAGCGTGAAGACCGGCCCGACGATGTTGTGGACGTTCTTCAGCAGGTAGGTCAGCCAGCCGAACAAGGTGTGGCCCATCAGCGGCAGCAGAAAATGCTTGCCGAACAACATGACGATGCCCGAAACCGCCAGCGTGACGAATGAGATCGCCATGGTCCAGTGCACCACGCGCTCCAGCGGCGTGAAGCGCTGGATCATGCGGCCGGTACGCGGCGTCTTGAGCGGGATGGTGCCGCGCCAGAAAAAGAAGGCCAGGATCGCGGCGGGCACGGCGACGATCAGCCAGCCACCCCAGACCGTGATCACGCCGTTGCGGAACAGCCGCCACTTCTGGCCGGTGCGCTGGATCAGCACGCCGGCCTCCTTGGCGGGCAGGCTGCTGTAGTGCGCCTGGTCGGAATTCACCTCGCGCCACACCGGCGCGTTATTGCCGGGCTGCGATTGCGTGCGCGCCTGCTGGGCCTGCGCCTCGGCGGCGATATCGCGCTTGGGCACATTGAAGATGTTCTCCGACGCGATGCCCGCGAAGGGCTGGACCGGGTGCGTGGCCGGATTGTTCGCGTCGGCAGTCACCGCGGCGGCAGGCGTGGCGGGCGTGGCCTGTGGCGACGATGCCTGGGCCCGCGCGGCGCCAAGCGGCGCCAGCAAGGCCAGCGCGCAGGCCACTCCCGCCAGGTAGCGGAACCAGCCAGGATTGAGCGTCGGCTTCATATGCCCTCCATCGGCTCGGCCGGGGTTCGCGTTGCCGGGGTCATGGCGTGCGGTTGTATTCGTTCTGGTTCTGGTTGCGCTCGTGGATCTGGTTCTGCCAGCTGGTCTTGTCGCCCGGCGTCCAGCCCTTGGCCACGAAGGGATCGCCCGGCGCGCCCTCGTAAGCCGCCGCGTCGGATTTCTTGTGCGCCGCGGTGGATGTCTGCGGGCGTTCGCCGCAGGCGGCCAGCACGGTGCTGCCGGCGGCCAGCAGGATCATGAGCAAGCGGGTCATGATGGCTGCGCTCCGGACGCGGCTGGTGCGACAGGCGGCGGTGCCGCGGGCGCGGCCGGGGCTCCCTGCGCGGCGCCCTTGTTGCCATAGGCCGTCCCCCAGCCGAACACATCGCCGCCCTTGCCGCGCTTGATCACGCGGTTGCGCAGGATGTCGGCGATCACGTCGCCATCGCCGCCCAGCAGGGCCTTGGTCGAGCACATTTCCGCGCACAGCGGCAGCTTGCCTTCGGCCAGGCGGTTGCGGCCGTACTTCTCGAACTCTTCCTCGCTGCCGTTCTTCTCCGGGCCGCCCGCGCAGAAGGTGCACTTGTCCATCTTGCCGCGCACGCCGAAAGTCCCGGCGCTGGGGAACTGGGGCGCGCCGAACGGGCAGGCGTAGGAGCAGTAGCCGCAGCCGATGCAGACGTCCTTGTCGTGCAGCACCACGCCGTCGTCGGTGCGGTAGAAGCAGTCGACCGGGCAGACCGCCATGCAGGGCGCGTCCGAGCAATGCATGCAGGCCACCGAGATGGACTTCTCGGCGCCGACGATGCCGTCGTTGACGGTCACCACGCGGCGCCGGTTGACGCCCCACGGCACTTCGTGCTCGTTCTTGCAGGCGGTGACGCAGCTATTGCATTCGATGCATCGCTCGGCGTCACAGATGAATTTCATGCGTGCCATGGTCGTTCCTTGCCCTTGATCTCAGTCTCTGTCGCAATCAGGCGAACCGTTCGATCTGGCAGATCGTGGTCTTGGTTTCCTGCATCATCGTCACCGCGTCATAGCCGTAGGTGGTGGCGGTGTTGACCGCCTCGCCGCGCACGATCGGCATCGCGCCCTCGGGGTAGTAGTCCTTGAGGTCCTTGCCCTGCCACCAGCCCGAGAAGTGGAACGGGATGAAGGCGGTATCCACGCCGACGCGCTCCGTCACCAGGGCACGCACCTTGATGCGCGCGCCGGGGGGTGTGCTGACCCAGCAGAAGTCGCCATTGCGAATGCCTCGCTCGGAAGCCGCGCGCGGGTTGATCTCGACGAAGTTCTCCTGCTGCAGTTCGGCCAGCCACGGATTGGAACGAGTTTCCTCGCCACCGCCCTCGTACTCGACCAGGCGGCCCGAGGTGAGGATGATGGGAAACTTCTCATAGAGCTTGTTATCGATATTGCGCTGCTGCAGTGACTTGTACAGCGTGGGCAGCCGCCAGAACGCCATCTTGTCGTCATGCGTCGGGTACTTGGCGACCATGTCGGGCCGCGTGGAATACAGCGGCTCGCGGTGCTGCGGGATCGGGTCGGGGAAGTTCCACACGATCGCGCGCGCCTTGGCGTTGCCAAAGGGGTGGCAGCCATGGTTCTTCAGCACCACGCGCTGGATGCCACCGGACAGGTCGGTCTTCCAGTTCTTGCCCTCGGCCTTCTGCTTCTCGGCGTCGGTCAGCTCATCCCACCAGCCCAGCTTCTTCAGCAGCACATGATCGAACTCGGGATAGCCGGTGGTGATGTCCGCGCCCTTAGAGCATGAGCCATCCTCGGCAAGCAGGCTGACGCCATCGCGCTCCACGCCAAAGTTGGCGCGGAAGTTGCCTCCGCCGTCCATGACGTGCTTGCTGGTGTCGTACAGGTTGGGCGATCCCGGGTGCTTAAGCTCCGGCGTGCCGTAGCAGGGCCACGGCAGGCCGAAATAATCGCCCGTCAGGTCGTAGCCGGTCACCGGATCCTTGCCGCCCTTGCAGCGCAGCGTGCGCACATCGAACATCTGCATATTGCGCATATGCGACTTGAGCCGCTCGGGCGATTGCCCGGTATAGCCGATGGTCCAGTTGCTGGCGTTGATCTCGCGCAGGATGGACTCGGGCTCCGGCTCCATCCAGGTACGCCCCGCGCGCTTGACCTCGAGCAGCTTGAAGTTCTTCGACAGTTCCTTGCCAAACCCCAGGCGATCGGCGAAGGCCTGCATGATGGTGTGGTCCGGCATGGACTCGAACAGCGGCTCGATCACCTTCTCGCGCCATTGCAGCGAGCGGTTGGAGGCCGTGCAGGTCCCGGAGGTCTCGAATTGCGTGCAGGCCGGGAGCAGGTAGACCGCTCGGTTCGGGTTGACCTTGTCGCCTTCGGCCGGCGGCATATTGGCCATCGCCGCGGTGGCCGACGGATAGGGGTCGATGATCACCAGCAGGTCGAGCTTGTCGAGGGCCTTCTTCATCTCCAGCCCGCGCGTCTGCGAGTTGGGTGCGTGGCCCCAGAAAAACACGCCGCGGACGTTGTTGTCCTGATCGATCAGGTCGGGCTTCTCGGTGACGATATCGATCCATCGCGATACGGTGGTGCCGGACTTCTCCATCATCGCCTGCGAGGCGTACTGTTTCTTGATCCATTCGTAATCCACGCCCCACACCGCTGCGAAATGCTTCCACGCGCCGGTGGCCAGGCCGTAGTAGCCCGGCAGCGAGTCGGGGTTGGGGCCCACGTCGGTGGCGCCCTGCACGTTGTCGTGGCCGCGGAAGATATTCGCGCCGCCGCCCGACACGCCGATATTGCCCAGCGCCAGCTGCACCAGGCAGGAGGCCCGCACGATCGCGTTGCCGATGGTGTGCTGGGTCTGGCCCATGCACCACACCAGCGTGCTGGGGCGGTTCTTGGCCATGATCTCGGCAACCTGGTGGACCTGGGCCTCGGGCACGCCGCAGACTTCCTCGACCTTGTCCGGCGTCCACTTGGCGAGGACTTCCTCCTTGACCTTGTCCATGCCGTAGACGCGGTCGTTGAGATACTTCGGGTCTTCCCAGCCGTTCTTGAAGATGTGGTACAGCACGCCGAACAGGAAGGCGATGTCGGTGCCGGAACGGATGCGCACGTAGTAATCGGACTTGGCCGCCGTGCGTGTATAGCGCGGATCGACCACGATCACCTTGCAGCCATTCTCCTTCGCGTGCAGCAGGTGCAGCATCGATACCGGGTGCGCCTCGGCCGCGTTGGAGCCGATATACAGCGCCGCCCTGGCGTTCTGCATATCGTTGTACGAGTTGGTCATCGCACCGTAGCCCCAGGTATTCGCCACGCCGGCCACCGTGGTGGAGTGGCAGATGCGAGCCTGGTGGTCGGTGTTGTTGGTGCCGAAGAACGACACCCACTTGCGCAGCAGGTAAGCGCCCTCGTTGCTGTGCTTGGAGGAGCCGACGAAGAACATCGAGTCCGGCCCGGTCTGCTGGCGGATCTCCTTCATCCTGGCGGAGATCTCGTCGAGCGCCTGGTCCCAGCCGATGCGCTGGTACTTGCCGTTCACCAGCTTCATCGGGTACTTCAGGCGATACTCGCCATGGCCGTGCTCGCGCAGCGCGGCGCCCTTGGCGCAGTGCGCGCCCATATTGATCGGCGAATCGAAGACCGGATCCTGGCGTACCCATACGCCGTTCTGCACCACCGCATCGACCGCGCAACCCACCGAGCAATGGCCGCAGACGGTGCGGCGCACCACGATATTGCTCTTACCCTCGCCGCCGCTCCCCGGCGCATCCGCGGCGTCCGCATGGCGCAACAGCGTCAGTTGCGAGGCCGCCAGACCCGCCCCCACCCCGATGCCGGAGCGCTTGAGGAAACTGCGGCGGTCCATGGTGGGCATCGCGCCAGCCAGGCCGGCGGCCAGGCGGTCGGATAGCCTGCCGGTGGCATGCCCGGCCACGGTGCCGGCCAGTTGCGAGGATGCGCTGCCCTGCGCCGCGCGCTTGCGGGTCAAGATCATGTATCACCCCTGGATGGAAACGAGGTCGAACGGGCGCGCACAAGACGCGACTCGGCTCACACCAGCGTTGTCCGGTAGTACTTGCGAATGTGTTCGGTAACCCGGTAGCCCTCGCCGTCGCCGGGCGTGACATCCGGAATGGCCGCGGCCTGCGTGGGCATGGCCGGTCCGCGCGCGGTCAGCGCAGCGGCCGCGCCGGCGGCGGCAACAACCCCCGTGCCGGCGAGAAAAGTACGGCGTGCGACCCTGGGCTGCTTGTCTTTCATGTGGGGCTCCTCGGCAGATTAAAGCCGATAACCAATCCTGTTATGTATTCTTTTGCCTATTTTAGATTGATATGTGCTGAAAGACCATGCAATACGCGGGTTTTTACTGATACCTGCGTTTAAAAAATACCATGCCCGGCTTGTTTGAAACAAGGTGGCAGGCGAGGCGGCCTCCTTCCGGCGATCCCGGCGATCCGCCTTGAAGGCTCAGCGCATGTCGAGCGCGATCGCCTCGACCGCCATGAAGGCTTTCAGCAAAGCGGCTACCTGTACATAGAAACGGGCTTGCGGATGCGCCGCCATGGCATCGCAAAGCGTCTCCACCCATGGCTGAACATGGCGCGCAAAGAAGTGTTGCTGCTCTGCGAGATTGGAAACACCCGCATCCTCGCCCGCCACCAGGAAACGCATCACTTCGCACAGCGTGGCGATATGGTCCTCTGTCTCGCTGACATTGTCCTGGCGCACCAGGCCATAGCGTGCCAGGTCGTCTCGCAGCGCCACCACAGGGCGTTCGTTGAGGAAACCGGTCTGGTAGTAGGAGCCGTAGAGAAGGACTTCCGGCTTGCCCACGCCGATGAACAATTCCTGGTACTCGTCGGCCGTCTCGGCGGCCGTCGCGATCGATGCTGCATCGCACAAATCATTCCAGGCTTCGCCCAGCGTGGTCGCGGCGTCCTCGCCAATGGCGCGGTTGGCGGCGATATGGTGCAGCAGCGCGGCATCTGGCGCGCGATACAACAGCGTGGCCAGCAGACCGTACAGGTCAGCGCGGGCGGTGTCCTCGGCATTGGCCGTGGCTTCGATGACCGGGGGAATCAGCTGGATGGGCTGGAAATCTGTCATTTCGTGATGGTTCTCAAGGGTACCGGGAGACCGGATTGCTGACTTGGCCGGCGCAAGCGCGCCTTGCCGCTCACGCGGCAAGGCACGCTTGCGTCCCACCGGCTGTACTACCGCACCACGGTACCGCTTGGGGTGCCGCTGCTCTTTTCCATCATATCGACGACGCGGCAGTCGCCACACATCTTCAGGCGTTCGGCAGCCTCGCCGGCGAACGCGGGGTGGTCCGCGAGCCTGGCCAGCATGGCATGCACCATCTGCGCGGTGCCAAACGGCTTGGCGCAGCGGATGCAATGGAAGGGTTGGGTTTCGGCCAGTGTTACCGTGCGGCGCGCGTCCTCGCCGGTCAGCAGCCGCGGCACCAGGGTGATGGCATCTTCCGGGCAGGTGCTTTCGCACAGGCCGCACTGTACGCAGTTGCGTTCCAGGAAGCCAAGCACCGGACGCTCGGGATTATCGCGCAAGGCCTGCGAGGGACAAGCACCGACGCAGGCCATGCAAAGCGTGCAGCGCGTGGTATCGACAGCTACCGCACCCAACGGTGCCCCGGCCGGCAGCGGCACGCTTGCCTGAGAGCGCGGCGCGTTGCGCACCAGGTAGTCGAGCGCGAAATCCAGCGTCTCGCGTTTGGCCGCCGCGGCATGGAACAGCGCCGGCGGGAGCGCCGGCCGGCTGCTCGATTGYGCCAGTTGCGCCAGTTGCGCATCCAGCGTGGCGGCATCAGGGCCATCCACCAGCGACAGGCATTCGCCCTCATAGCCAAGGCCCGCGAGAATCGCCTGTCCTACCGCCATCTGCTCTACCAGCGCCGTGCGATATTGCGGCGCTTCGTCGCCCGTGAACATCACCGCGACGCGGCTGGCGCCCCAGCAAATGGCAGACAACCACAATTCAAGTCCGCTCGCGGCCGGATGGAACAGCGCCACCGGTATCACATTGGGCGGCATGCCCCTCGCCTGGCCGGCGCGCGCGGCGCGGCCAAGCGCCAGGATGGGAGCGTTACCGTATTCCTCGCCGTGCAGCAGCAGTACGGCGTCGCGGCCACCTGCGGCGCGGTAGGCCGAAACCAGCGTGCGCAAGCGCTCGCCGAGATAGTCCGGCTTGGGGTAGGCGTAGCTGATGGCGCCGGTCGGGCACACCGTCGTGCAGGCGCCGCAGCCCATGCACAGGTTGGGCGTGACCTCGATACGGCCGCGCCCGTCATGCCATTGCGAGCGGATCGCCTCGGTGGAACAGATATCGATGCAGGCCGTGCAGCCGGTGGTCTTGTTGCGGCCATGCGCGCAGATTTTCTCCTTGTACTGGAAGAACTTCGGCTTCTCGAACTCGCCCACCATCTGGACCAGGGCCAGTGCCTGCGCCTGCTGACGCACCGGATCCGCGCCGGCGTAGAGGTAGCCTTGCGGCGGCGAGTGCATGGTGAAGGCCGGCGTATCGGCCAGGTCGAACACCAGGTCGAAGCGCTCGGTGGCGGTCTTGACGGGACGATCGAAGTCGATCGCGGCGGCGGCCCCGCAAGCCTTCACGCAGGCGCGGTGGGAACGGCAACGGTCCAGGTCGACCTGGTAGCTGAAATCAATGGCGTCCTCGGGGCACGCCTCGATGCAGGCGTTGCAGCGCGTGCAAAGATCCAGGTCGATCGGGTTGCCGCGCCCCGCGCCGGTCTCCCAGCTTGCCTCGAAGGCGCCGAGCCAGCCGCCGAGCTTGACCAGCTTGCCGCTGTGCACCGGGAAGTCCCGCGAGGCGGGCTGAGTGGCTGCGCCCATGGCCTCACCGGTGCCGCCCAGCAGCACCGACACTTCCATGCCGGATTCGGCCAGCTTGCCGGCCCAGGGCATGGCACGGGCGGCCGGGCCGAGCACCAGCACGGCTCCGCCCGAACGGTAGTCCACCACGGGCACCGGCTCCGGATCGGGTAGCGCGGCAGCGGCCAGCAGCGCGGCGATCTTGGCGTTGGCGGTCTTGGGATCGCGCCGCGCCCCCTGCGACCATCCGCCGGTTTCCCGGATATTGACGAAGCGCACCGGTGCCGTCATGGTGCCTTCGGCCTGGCGCCGGGCAGCTACCTCGGTGAACAAGGCGCGCTCCTGCGTGCAGGCCACGATGACATCGTCCGTGCCATCGAGCGCGGCAGTGAAGTCGCCGATTTCGCGGCGGCACAGCAAGTGGTGCACCTTGAGCGGCGGGCTGGTGCCGCCTGCGGTCGTGGAACCATTGCCCGACAGCGTCGCCCCGTCAAGCGGCATGGTGTCGTTGCAATTGCAAATCAGCGTCGGCATGGCGATGCGGCTGGCCGGCGTGGTTGCTCCCTTTTTAAGGAGTCTTGCGGCCGGCGAATTGTGGGGGGAAGCCCATTGTAGGCCGCCGCGGCGGCAGCGGCTACGCGTGTTTGCCTGGGGCGGAATCGTCCGTCTGGCGCTCCGTGCCCGGCAAACCGGGCCCGGCCGCGACTGGCGTGGGTGCGATTGGATCGCCACCATGTTCTTGCGCGCCCCCCTGCATTTCAGGCGGCACGGCATCCACAGGCTCCGGCGTCGCGGACTGGCCAGGGCTGGCCTGCTCCGCCTGCGGCACCGCAGCTCCGGGCGCATCCGGCGCCTGTTCCGCCGCGCGTGCCGCAGCCAGTTCGTCGTCGGTCGGCGCGAACAGGCCCAGCGTCTCGGACTGGCGCATGCGCCGCAACACATCGAGGGGAATCGGGTCGGGCTTGCTGTAGTCGTCGATGTAGATATCGAGCCCGTCCATCACATTGAAATGCGGATCGGCAAACAAGGTCTTGAGCGCGGCGCGCTTGACGGTTTCGTCTACGCCGCGCGCCACGAATCGCGCGATGCTGTCGCCCGGCTGCAGCAAGGCGGCGTCGGCAAGCGTGGGAAGGGGCTCGGCCGGCGCGGCAGGTTCCACCTGCCACCGGTCAGCGGGGGCTGGCGGTTCGGCCGGCACGGGTGGCGCCGGCTCGGGCGCCAGCGGCTGCCCCTGGCGCGCCGCGGCCTTGCGGCGTGACCAGCGCGACAGGAAAGTGTCATCGCTCATGCGGTACCAGCCTGCATCAGTAGCGCGCCCGGTCCTCCGGCGCCTTGAACGATTCCGGGCGGCGGCGTTTCTTGGGCTCCGGGCGGTAATGCTCTGCCACGTAGGCGCGCAGCCAGTCGAGTTGCTCGGGCGCCAGCGGCACATTCTCGACGGTTTCGCCGGCATCGAGCCAGCGTCCGGCCTCGTTGTAGGAGAGTGTCACGGTGACCGGCAGCGGCAACGGCTCGCCATCGTCCGATGCGGGGACGGCGGCCTGGCCGCCCTCCTCCGCCATGCGCCAGAGCACGAACCAGCAGGGCGCGGTGGAGGTCAGGTTGAGGTAATACCCCTCCGCCTCATCGCGGAACAGCGTGACGCCGTAGCCTGGATACAGCCAGCGCGCGCCATACTCGTCCTGCGCCAGGCAGTGCGGCACGGCACCGAACTCGCCGAGGTCGGGCAGGACGGCGTCGAGTTCCCATTTCCACGGTTGCCAGGGGCTGCGCAGCGCCACGCGGCGCATCACCACGGCCATGGTGACGCCGGGCCGGCCAGCGGGCACAGCATCGGCCCCGGTGGCCGGGATGCCTGCGGCGGGATCGGCTGGCGTGCCCATGGCGTTCAGGTGTTCTGCACCACGATGCTGGGGAACTTGCTGGTCATGTCGCGGGCACGGTCGGCCACCTTCACGGCCACCTTGCGCGCCATGGCTCGGTAAAGCTCGGCGATCGGGCTGTCAGGGTCGGACACCACAGTCGGGCGGCCAGTGTCGGCCTGCTCGCGGATCGAACGGTTCAGCGGCATGCTGCCGAGCAACTCCACGCCGTAGTCCTCGCACATCTTCTCGCCGCCGCCTTCGCCGAAGATATGCTCGACGTGGCCGCAGTTCGGGCAGCAGTAGACCGCCATGTTCTCAACAAGGCCGAGAATGGGAATCCCCACCTTCTCGAACATCTTCAGGCCCTTCTTGGCGTCCAGCAAGGCAATGTCCTGGGGCGTCGTGACAATCACGGCGCCCGTAACCGGCACTTTCTGCGACAGCGTCAGCTGGATGTCGCCGGTGCCCGGCGGCATGTCGACGATCAGGTAATCGAGATCGTGCCAGTTGGTCTGGCGCAGCAACTGCTCCAGCGCCGAGGTCACCATCGGGCCGCGCCACACCATGGGATTGTCCTGCTCGATCAGGAAACCGATGGAGTTGGCCTGCAGGCCGTGGCCTTCAAGCGGCTCCATGGTCTGGCCATCGGAGGACTCCGGGCGGCCGTCGATGCCGAGCATCATCGGCAGGCTGGGACCGTAGATGTCGGCGTCGAGCATGCCCACGCGGGCGCCCTCGGCGGACAATGCCAGCGCCAGGTTGACGGCGGTGGTGGACTTGCCCACCCCGCCCTTGCCCGACGCCACGGCGATCACGTTCTTCACGCCCGGCAGCAGCTTGACGCCGCGCTGTACGGCATGCGCGACGATCTTCATGCTGACGGCCACGCTGGCATTGGTCACGCCCGGCAGTTGCCGCAGCGCAGCAACCACCTGCTTGCGGATCGGTTCCAGCTGGCTCTTGCCGGGATAGCCCAGCTCGACTTCAAGCGACACATCGCCGCCTTCGACCCGAACGTTGCGGGCAGAGCGGGTAGACACCAGATCCCGGCCCGTGTTGGGGTCGATCACGGTGCGCAGGACTTCGGTAACCTGGTCGACGGTGAGGCTCAAGACAATCTCCGCTACTGAATATGGGGAAGGCGCGTACTGTATCAAAGTATGAGCGAAGCGCAGGCGGCGGGTGGCGCGCGGACGACAAGCCCCTCACGCGGGCGTGGAATTACACGCACTTACAACTGTCACAGCAACAGACTTGTGCACCCGGCTTCATCTCCTTATTGTAGTGCGCCAGGAACGCACGCCAGCGGAATACCGCCCGGACTCTTGTGTTCACGTGCCGTCCGCGTTATTTCTAGTGGTGTAGCTCACACCATTTCAACAATCATCTCAACAAGATCCGTCCTGAAGGAGAAAGCATGAAATTCAAGCTTGCCAGCCTTGCCGTTGTCGCCATTCTTGCCGCCGGCTGCGCTACAGAACAAGGCACGCAGACCGCGGTCGGAACCGGTGTGGGCGCTGCGGTCGGTGCCGGCCTGGGCAACCTGATCGGCGGTAACACTACCGGCACGCTCGTCGGCGCGGCGGTAGGCGGGGCACTCGGCGGAGCTACGGGTTACAACTGGAACGCGATCCGCGGCAAGCTGAACAAGGACACTGCCGGCACCGGGACCCAGATCACCGAGCAGCCGGATGGCTCGCTGAAGGTAAATATCCCGAGCCAGGTAACCTTCGACACCGACAGCGCCACCATCAAGCCCTCGTTCCGCTCGGTGCTGGACCAGGTTTCGCAGACCCTTGCCCAGCAACAGGACGTCTCCGCCACCGTGGTCGGCCATACCGACAGCACGGGCAATCCCAGCTACAACATGCAACTGTCGCAGCGCCGCGCGCAGAGCGTGGCGACCTATCTGGGTGACCGCGGCGTGGCCCGGACCCGCCTGGCAGCCGAAGGCCGGGGGCAAACCCAGCCCTTGGCGGACAACGCCACTGAGGCGGGTCGCGCACAAAATCGCCGGGTCGAAATTTATTTGAAACCAATTCAGCGATGATGCTGTCATAGAAACAGGTACCGCTTGTCACCGTTGCTGGCTCGCGATGGGTGGCTGACCTCCCGGGCGGTACCTGATTTCTCCTCCTTTTCCGTTGTGGAAAGCTGCGCCGGTACTAACCGGCGCTTTTTTTGCCCAGATGTTTTTCAGTGCCTTTTCAGGCACTTGCAGCACTCTCTTCCCGCTCCGCCCTGCCGGAGTGCACGCGCTGCCTGCCCCGCTTGCTAGAATAGCCCTCTCACGGTGCCCGCCTGATTCTCGCGGCGGCGCCCCCGCCTTACTGTCCAACCCCCTCCTGACCGGCAATTTTTCCATGACCGCACGTCGCATCCTCGTCACATCTGCCCTGCCATACGCCAACGGCCAGATCCATATCGGCCACCTGGTGGAGTACATCCAGACCGACATCTGGGTGCGCTTCCAGCGCATGATGGGCAACGAGGTGTACTACGTGGGCGCGGACGATACGCACGGCACCCCGGTGATGCTGCGGGCCGAAAAGGAAGGCATCACCCCCAAGCAGCTGATCGACCGCGTGTGGACCGAGCATAAGCGCGATTTCGACAGCTTCATGGTGTCGTTCGACAACTACTACAGCACCGACTCCGACGAGAACAAGCAGCTCTCCGAGAAGATCTACCTGGCGCTGAAGGCCGAAGACCTGATTGCCGAACGCGAGGTCGAGCAGTTCTACGACCCCGTCAAGAACATGTTCCTGCCGGACCGCTTCATCAAGGGCGAGTGCCCGAAGTGCGGCGCCAAGGACCAGTACGGCGACTCCTGCGAGGTCTGCGGCACCACCTACGTGCCCACCGACCTGAAGAACCCGTATTCGGTGGTGTCCGGCGCCACGCCGGTGCGCAAATCTTCCGCCCATTACTTTTTCAAGCTCTCCGACCCGCGCTGCGAAACCTTCCTGCGCGAGTGGGTGGCCGACCTGGCCCAGCCGGAAGCGGCCAACAAGATGCAGGAATGGCTTGGCGCCGAAGGCGAGGCCTCGACGCTGTCGGACTGGGACATCTCGCGTGACGCGCCGTACTTCGGCTTCGAGATTCCCGGGGCACCCGGCAAGTACTTCTACGTGTGGCTGGATGCGCCGATCGGCTACTACGCCAGCTTCAAGAACCTGGCCGAGAAGAAGGGCATCGATTTCGACGCCTGGGTAGGCCCGCATTCCACCGCCGAGCAGTACCACTTCATCGGCAAGGACATCCTGTATTTCCACACGCTGTTCTGGCCGGCCATGCTGCGTTTCTCGGGCTACCGCACGCCCACCAACGTGTTCGCGCATGGTTTCCTGACGGTCGACGGCGCCAAGATGAGCAAGTCGCGCGGCACCTTCATCACCGCGCAGAGCTACGTCGATACCGGCATGAACCCGGAGTGGCTGCGCTACTACTTCGCCGCCAAGCTCAACGCCAGCATGGAAGACCTCGACCTCAACCTCGACGACTTCATCGCACGCGTGAACAGCGACCTGATCGGAAAGTACGTGAATATCGCCAGCCGCGCTGCCGGCTTCCTGGTCAAGCGCTTCGATGGCGTGGTGGACGACGCCGCGCTGGCCCACCCGCTGCTCAAGCAACTGCGTGAAGCCGCGCCGCAGGTGGCGCACTTCTATGAAGGCCGCGAGTACAGCAAGGCGCTGCGCCTGGTGATGGAACTCACCGATGCAGTGAACGCCTTCGTCGACACCGAGAAGCCGTGGGAACTGGCCAAGGACGAAGCCAGGCGTGCCGCCCTGCACGCCGCCTGCTCGGTCTCGCTGGAAGCCTTCCGCCTGCTCACCGTCTATCTCAAGCCGGTGGTGCCGCAGATGGCCGCGGGCGTTGAGCGCTTCCTCAATATCGAGCCGCTGGACTGGCGCGGCATCGACAAGCAGCTGTCGGCCTCGCGTCCGGTGCAGCCGTACTCGCACCTGATGACCCGCGTGGATGCCAAGCAGGTCGATGCCCTGCTGGCCGCCAACCGCGATTCGCTGCAAGCCACCGCCCCCGCCGCCACGGCGGACGATGCCGCCGCCTCGATCGAGCCGATCGCCGAGACCATCACCATCGACGACTTCGCCAAGATCGACCTGCGCGTCGCCAAGATCGTGGCATGCCAGAAGGTGGAAGGCTCGAACAAGCTGCTGCAGCTGACGCTGGATCTGGGCGAAGGCAAGACGCGCAACGTCTTCTCCGGCATCCAGTCGGCCTACACGCCCGAACAGCTGGTGGGCAAGCTCACCGTGATGGTGGCCAACCTGGCGCCGCGCAAGATGAAGTTCGGCCTGTCCGAAGGCATGGTGCTGGCCGCTTCCGCGGCGGACGAGAAGGCCACGCCCGGGCTCTGGATCCTGGAGCCGCACGAAGGCGCTGTCCCGGGCATGCGTATCCGCTGATGTACCGAGGCGGTGAGGCGCGCCCGCGCTGATCCGCCAATGCCGCAACGGCGCCGGCGTCGATTGACGCCGCGCCGCCAGCAAGCCCCGCTGCCCGTAGTGGGCTAGCCGCCCTGCATCTTGGAGGGATCGTCGCTGCGCGAGGTGTGGGTTACCTTGCCGTCGGCATTGAAATGCACGTTGAAGAAGGCCTTCTCCTGCGAGCTTTCCCACCAGCGATAGCCCCAGACCTCCTCCTTCTTGAGCGCGAAGGCTTCCACCTTGGTGGGCTTGCCCAGCAGGCGGCGGATGTCGTCGCGGCTCATTCCGGCCCGCACGCGCGCGAAGTTTTCCGCTGTCAGCACCTGCTCGATGGCGCGCACCTTGCCGTCTGCGCCGATCGTCACCATCCAGGTAGTGCCGCCCTCCGGCCCGCGCGGGTATTCGAGGCGGCGCCCGCCCCCATCCTCTTCCCAGACAATCTCCGGGCGCCCGGCCTGGCGCCGCACGTCCTCCTCGCCCGACTCGCCGACCACGATGCCCTTGAACAGCTGGCTATCGGGCTTGACCGAGTTCCAGGTAGAGCGCGCGGCATCACCCGCCTTCTTCATCGCTTCGTCGACCTTCTGCTGGTCGCACCCGAACAGGGCAAGCACGGAGGAAATCAGTCCCATGGCGGCAAGGCGTCGGTACGACGCGGCAGTATCTGAAGGGGGGCGATAGCGTTGCCCCTCAGGGCCGCGCAGGCGCGGCATCCGAGGTGGCACCGCGGGGGGCATCGTCGCCGGTTTTGCTGTTGATTTCATTGCTGCCATCGGTCTGGCTCCCTTCGGATCTGGCGCGGCCGCCCGCGCCGGTGAACAGATTGCCCCAACTGTCAAAGCGGCGGTTGAACAACAGGGACAGGCCACTGATCGAACCACCCTTGGCAACCAGGGACCAGCGCCGCGAGAATGCCCAGGTCAGCTTGAACACGCTGGAAGCACTGGTCAGGCTCTGCTCATAGCCCACCGAGATCTGCTCGGTCACGGCCTTGCCCACGCTTACCACCTGCTGGTCGTTAAGGCCCGCGGTACTCGGACCGATGGAAAACTCATCGATGCCGAAATGCTGCACGATTCCCTTGCCGGCACGCCCGCCGATCATCCCCAGCGCAGCGCCGCCCAGGGCCGCGCCACCCAGTTGCTTCTGCTGTCCGGCGGCGGCGGATTCGGCACCATAACCGAACATCAGCCATGACAGCTTATCCTCCTCCGGCACATTCGGCTCCGACACCAGCCTGACGCGCGGCAGGCGCACCGTGCCGGTCACCTCCACGCCGGCCTCCACCTCCTGGTTGCGGCGCATGGCGCGGATATTGATGTTGGGATTGTCCACCGGACCGTTGAAATTGACGATGCCGCGCTCGATGTTCAGCTTGCGCCCGAAGGCTTCATAGGTGCCGTCGGTCACACGAATGGTGCCGGTGGCGCGCAGGGGGGTCAGCGGCGCGCTCTTGATGCCGAGCTG
Source organism: Cupriavidus sp. 05N39 (assembly GCF_056397325.1). Taxonomy (NCBI): domain Bacteria; kingdom Pseudomonadati; phylum Pseudomonadota; class Betaproteobacteria; order Burkholderiales; family Burkholderiaceae; genus Cupriavidus; species Cupriavidus sp. 05N39. The sequence continues at coordinate 216,770 of NZ_JBFTNE010000004.1, read as the reverse complement.
GCCGCCCAGGCGCAGGTCCGCGCCGGCCCCGCGGAAGCGGAAGTTGTCTCCCAGGTCGAGCGTGAGATCGATCAGCGGGCTGAAGCGGCTGGCCGGCCTGGTTTCCGGCACGGGCGTGGCGGCAGTCTTGATCTCGCGCTGGTCGCGGCGGCGCACCACCACCACGTCGTCGCCCAGCTCCGGGGCACCGGCCTTGGGCAGGTCGAACAGGCCGCTGTCCACGCGGAACTTGCCGCGGATCACGATCTGGCGGTTCTCGTTCACGATACTGGCATCGCCGGAAACGATCAGGGTGCGCTCGGGGCTGGCAAAGATCTGGAGCTTGTCGGCCACGATCTTGCCAGTCAGGTTGGGATCGGTCTCGCCCAGCTTCACGTTGCCGGTGGCCACGATCTTGCCGTCGCCGCCGCGGAATTCCACTTGCTTGAGCTCAATGGCGTTCTGATCGAGCGCGACGCGCACGATGCCGTCGGTCAGGCGGATGCCCAGGTCGTACAGCGTGATAGCGATGCCACTGCCGTCGATATTGCCGGTGAGCAACGGGTTGCCGACCGTGCCGGCAAGCTGCAGGGTGGCCGCCAGCTTGCCATCGAACGCGTATTGCGGCCCGGTGAACGCTTCCAGCGTCTTGATCTTCGGCACATCCAGCGACACCTTGCCCGCCAGCGCGGAAGCCGGCGTCACCGTCATCAAGCCCTGGTCCTGGAGCAGCCCGGCGGACGCGTCCACCACCAGCTTCCCGAGGCGCGCGGCTTCGACGCCGCCGCGCAGGTTGACGCGGCTGCCGGCAAACTCGGCGCGCAGCGCGCTCTCGCCAAGTCCCAGCGTGGTGAAGCCCCGACCCGCGCTCACTGAGACATCGCCGCTGCGGCGGCGCAACTCGGCGAAGCCGGAGGCGGTCTCGGCCAGCGTGATGTTCCAGCGCCCGTCCAGCACCAGGTCCGAGCGCACCGGCGGCGCCTCGCCGCTGAGCGCCTCGGCCAGGCGCAGCAGGTTTGCCACCTGCAAGCCGTCGAGTTTGCCCTGCGTGCGGATGCGGCCATGATCGAACTCGAAACTGTCCACATTGACGCGGGCGCGCTCGAACTGCAGGCCGGCGGCGCCCAGCCGCACATGCTGGTCGGCCACCAGCAGCTGTGCAGGCGCTATCAGCCGCACATTGACGGTGCCGCGTTCTTCCAGGGTGCGGATGGTGCCGTTCCAGCCGGCCTGGCCCTGCCAGGCACCCTGCCCCGCCAGCGTCAGCTGCATCGGCTTGTCGTGCAGCGCGCCGGCCGTCTTCAGCTCGAAGCTGTGCCTGGCCTGGGTGCCGCTGAGTGTCACGTCGAGCGTGCGCAGCGTGGCAACCGGGCCGCGATAGTCGCGTGCGTTCAGTTGCAGCGCGAGCGTGCCATCCAGGCCCCCGCGCAGCTCCGCGCTGCCGCTGGCGCTGGCGACATGGTGCGGGCCCACCACCAGCGACTGGGCGCTATAGGTGCCCACGATTTCCGGCCGCGCCAGGGTGCCGGTGACGTCGGCATCGAGCTTGAGCACGCCGGCCACGCCGAACTTGAGCCGCTCGAGCTGCGGCGCGTCCACGTGCAGCTTCAGGCGGTCGCCGCGCGCGCCGAAACTGCCGCTGAGCTGAGCCTGGTTGCCGGCCATGTCAATCGTGGCCTGGCTCGGCAGCAGGCGCTCGCCGGCCAGGCGCAGCTTGCCCTCGCCGCGCATAGGCAGCCCCGCATAGACGCTGTCGCGCACCGAGAAATCGAGCCCCACGCGCAACTCCGGCGCAAGTGTCCCGCTGGCAGTGAAATCGGCATTGATGCGGCCGGGCGCCACCGTGGCGACGCGCGCGGGGTCGAAGTTGGTGAGCTTGCCCTTGAAGCTGAAGGGCTGCTCGTCCTTGAGCGAAAGCTTGCCCTCGGCGTTGAGCGTGCCCGAGCCGATGCCGGCGCGCAGCGCGGTCAGCGTCACTGCCTCGGCGTCCAGGCGCGCATCGGCGAACAGCTTGAACTCGCCGCCGGCAAGGTCCAGCGCCGCGCTCTGGCGGCCGGGCTCCAGCCGCAGGATCACCGGGCCGGACAAACGCACGCGCTTCAGGCTGCCATAGAGGGCTTGCGGGTCGAGGTTGCGCACGTCGAGGTCAAAGCCGCCGCGGCCCTCGTGCAGCGCGCCGCCGCCACGGATCTCGCCGCCACCGGCCAGTGCCACGCGCAGGTCGCGCACCGCCTGTGCCGTCTCGCTGACCTCGATGTGCCCCTGCACCGATTCCACCGGCAGGCGCTCGGCGTCGAGCTTGCCGGCGTCATGGTTGACGATGCGCACGTCGCCCGCTACCCGCAGGGGCGCCTCGTCGGTGGCGCCGGCGGGCTTTGCGCCGGCGGCGGAGGCGGGAACCGCCGATGCCGTTGCAACCGGGGCGCTGGCAGCCGCCGACGAGGATACCGCCGCCGCCGGTGCCGGTGCGCCCGCCCCGTCCACCGGCCGCAACTCGGCCTGCACGGACAGGTTGGCTTGCGGCGCCGAAGCGCTGAACAGGCGCGGATTGATATGCTCGCCGTTGACCACCACATGGGTGAACGGCACCTTGCCGAACGGCGTCAGGTCGGCCCCGGCGCGGCCGCGCATTCGATCGCCGCTGGCCTCGACTTCCGCGCGCAGGGCGGCGAGCGAGCCACGCATGCTGGCGCTGATGCTGAAGGACTCCTTCTCCCAGCTGCCCTCCAGCAGGCCCGCGCCGGTCAACGCGAAAGGCGCCTGGCCGGCGATCTGCGCATTGGCGGCGAGCTTGCCATACGGCGTGACCAGGTGTTCCACGCTGGCGCGATGGTGCTGCCCGTCGGAGTGCAGCGAACCCGCCAGATCGGCAAACACCATCTCGCTGGGCGTGGCCGGCGGCCCCTCCAGCAAGGCCAGGCGTGCCAGGGTGAGCGTATCCACGTCCACCGACAGCGGCAGCTCGAGCGACTTGGGCAGCGTCGCAGGCGCGCTGTCGGGCTGGGCCGGGGGCAAACGCAGCGTCACCGCACCGATGCGCAGCCATTTGACATGCAAGCGGGTCGGCGACCAGTTGAACGACCAGTCGCCATCGAGGCGGTCCACCGTCACGCGTGTCTCGCCGCTCGCGAACACCACATCGCGCAGGCGCAGGCCTTGGGCCACCGTGCCGCCCTCCAGCTTGCCGGACAAGGCGCCGTCGGACAGCCGCGTGGCCATTGACCACAGCTGGCGCGTACCCGCCTCGGTGCGCAGGGCCAGCGCCACGGCCGACAGCGCCGCCAGCAGCAGCACGAGCAACACCGCCACCAGCCACGCCAGCCAGAGCCAGACGCGCGCCCGGCGCGGACGCGCCGGTCCGGGTGCGCCAGCATCGCGGGCGGGAACGGGAGGCATGTCGGGGATACTCATGCGGCAAACGCCTTGCGGCTGCGTGGACGGGAGGCGCCGGCCTGCCGGCAGGGTCGCATCGCCATCAGAACGCAACTCCAAGTGATATATGCGGGCGGAACTGCGTCTCCTGGATGCCGTAGCCGATATCGAGCTGCACCGGCCCGACCGGGCTGCGCCAGCGCGCCCCGATACCCACGCCGTTGTAGAGCTTGACGCCCGTCAGGTTGTCGGTGGCGGTCCCCACGTCCCAGAAAACCGCGGCGCCCCAGTCGGGCAGGAACCAGTACTGGTATTCCAGGCTGGCAGTGCCGAGGTATTTGGCGGGCAGCACGCTGGCGCCGTCGCGCGTGCCGATCGACTGATAGCTGTAGCCCCGGATCGAATCGGTGCCGCCGGCGCGAAAGCGCAGCGAGGCCGGCACCTTGGTGACGTCGCCTCTGGTGATATCGGCGCCCAGTTCCAGCCGGGCCACCACCAGGTCGCGTTTGCCCACCGGGATGTACTGGCGGATACGGCCATAGACACGGAAGAAGGTCTCGTCGCTCAGCACGTGCTGGGCCGCCACGCCAACCTGCGTGTTGATGACATTGCCGCGGCGCGGGAACACCGGGTTGTCCACGTCGCGCCGCGTCCATGCGAAAGCCGGCACCAGCGCCCGGCTGAGCTGGTTCGGCTCGCCGAAGGGCTGCAGGTTGTCGTAGTAATAGTCCAGCGAGATGGTGGTGTCGTAATTCTCGCGCGAGCGGGAGCGCTTCAGGCCGGTGCGCAGGCTGGTCAGGTCGGTGCTTTCCAGGTCGATGGTGCGTTCGTAGCTGCTGTAGACGCTGTTGCGGTACGTCCTGCTATCGGGCGGCATGGCCATCTCGGCGAAAACGTACTGGCGTTTTTGCTCGATGCGTGCCTGCGAGTCGAACACCCAGGCACGGTTGAACAGGTTGTAATAGGAATAGCGGCCTTCGACCTGGGCGCCGGTATCGGTGGTGTAGCCCACGCCGCTCGAGAGCCGGTTGACGGGATACTCGCGCACGCGCACATACACCGGCACGGTGACCTTGTCGGCGTTCATGTCGACCTTTGGCTCGGCGTCGCTGGCCGTGCCCGCCTCGGTCACCTTGCCCTGATCCGTCGACTCCTGCTGGCCCAGGTCGATCTGCACGTTGGAAAAATAGGGCTGGTTCTGGATTGCCCGCTGGAATTCCAGCAGGCGCTCCACGCGGTACGGCTCGCCCTCGTACAGCGGATTGACGTTGCGGATGATCTGCTCGGGATAACGCCGCAACCCGCTGATCTTCAGCGGTCCCATGCGGTATGCCGGGCCGCTGGCAAAACGCGCGCTGAGGTCCGCCGCATGTTCGTCCGGCTCGACGCGCGCCTGCGAGCCGGTCATGCGGGCGCCGTAGTAGGTATGGCTCTGCAACTCCACCAGGGCGTCCTCCTTGGCCTTGGACCAGTCCGCCTGCCGGAACGGCTCGCCCACCGGCAGGCCCCATTTGGCCCGGATTTCGGCAATCTGCTCCGGCGACTGGGTGGCGGCGGGGCCGCTCACGCTAACGTCGACCGCACGGATCACGGTGCGCGCGCCAGGGTCCACCGTGATGGTCACGGTGCGCTTATCGCCGCTGCCTTCCACCTTGGCGGTGGTCTGCGGATCGAAATAGCCTTCGGTGGAGGTGAACTGGCGGACCTGCTCGCCAACCGTCTCGACCATGTAGTTGAACTGGTCCGGCGAGATGTCGTCGCGCGCGCTGTAGCGTGACAGGTCCAGGTGGTCTTGCAGGATTTCCTTGATCGCCTTGGGCGCCTCCACCTCGACCTTGTAGGCGGCAGCGGCCGGCCCCGCGGACAGCGCCAGGGCCGCCAGCAACGGACACGCCAGGCGGCGCAGCGCGGCCGCCGCCCCCGGCTCTGCGCCGGAGGCGGCGACAAAGCCGGCGGGCCTGGTACGCGGGGACCCTGGATCCATCCTCATCGATTGGTGCACGTCACGCAAAGTCGATATTTGACCACACCCGGGCGGCCAGCCTGCCCGATGGCGCCAAAAAGACCACCCCCGGGCGGCCGCGCATCAGGGGTGTGGGATCAAAATGGCGGAATCGCGTGCAATCCCGTTACTGACCCTGCCAATACGGTAAAATCCGGGCTCGTTCGACAATTCCCCACTGTTTCCCGTCATGGCTCTCTACGAATCGGATATCACCCAGTTCCTGAAGTCGCTCAAGGATGAGCGCCCTTCCCTCGAAGCGGAACAACGCCAGGGCCGCGCCCTGCTGTGGGACAAGAGCCCGATCAATCTCGAAGAACGTGCCCGCGCCGACGCCTCCCGCGTGGCGCAGAAGCCTTACGTCTATTCGCTGGACTGAAGCCGTACCCGCCCCCTCGAGCGCCCGCCCCTAGATGAACCAGAGCGAGCAGGACAAGCTGAAGCCGCCGATCGAGCTGCCCAGCGTGGCACCCGGACAGGACTCCACGCCGGCCGCCGTCGACGGCATGGCCTTCGCGCGCCTGTATGGCGAGCCGCTGTTCAAGCTGCCCCAGGACCTGTACATCCCGCCGGATGCGCTGGAAATCTTCCTGGAAGCGTTCGAAGGGCCGCTGGACCTGCTGCTCTACCTGATCCGCAGGCAGAACTTCAACGTCCTCGATATCCCGATGGCGCAAGTGACGCGCCAGTACCTCACGTATATCGACCAGATCCGCAAGAGCAATCTTGAGCTGGCGGCCGAGTACCTGCTGATGGCGGCCATGCTGATCGAAATCAAGTCGCGCATGCTGCTGCCGGTGAAGAAAAGCGACAGCGACGAGGAAGAAGAGGATCCCCGGGCCGAACTGGTGCGCCGCCTGCTCGAATACGAGCAGATGAAGCTGGCGGCCATGCGCATCGACCAGGTGCCGCAGCTCGGGCGCGACTTCCTGCACTCGCAGGTCTATATCGAGCAAAGCCTCGCGCCGCGCTTTCCCGATGTCGAGGTCGTGGACCTGCAGGCCGCCTGGGCCGACGTGCTCAAGCGCGCCAGGCTCAACCAGCACCACAAGATCTCGCGCGAGGAATTGTCGGTGCGCGAGCACATGAGCCATATCCTGCGGCGCCTGCAGCATACGCGCTTCATGGAATTCAGCGAGCTCTTCGACGAAGCCGTGCGCTCCGGCAAGGGCGTGCCGGTGGTGGTGGTCAACTTCATCGCCATGCTGGAGCTCTCGCGTGAAGCCCTGGTGGAGATCACCCAGGCCGAGCCGTTTGCGCCGATTTATGTGCGATTGGCGTACATTCCCAGCTAGGCCGCACCGATAGCGGCGCCCGCCTCGGGCCACATGCTCTACAATCCGCCGACAGTCGGCGCCACCAAGAGCACCAGACCGGCTTCTCGGGCGCGCGTATGCGCCAGGGTCATCCCTACCACGACCAGCACACCAACTTCATGAAAGTCATCTCCTCCATTCACGAGTTGCGGGACCAGTTGCGCGGACAGAACCGGGCGGCCTTCGTGCCGACCATGGGCAACCTGCACGAAGGCCACCTGTCGCTGATGCGCCTGGCGCGCCAGCACGGTGACCCGGTGGTCGCGTCAATCTTCGTCAACCGGCTGCAGTTCGGTCCCAACGAGGATTTCGACAAGTACCCGCGCACGCTGCAGGACGACATCGAGAAGCTGCAGAAGGAAGGCGTGTACGTGCTGTTTGCGCCGACCGAGCGGGACATGTACCCCGAGCCCCAGGAATACCGCGTGGAGCCGCCGCACGACCTCGGCGACATCCTCGAAGGCGAATTCCGCCCCGGCTTCTTCAAAGGCGTCTGCACGGTCGTGATGAAGCTGTTCTCGTGCGCGCAGCCACGCGTGGCGGTATTCGGCAAGAAGGACTACCAGCAGCTGATGATCGTGCGCCGCATGGTGAACCAGTTCGCGCTGCCGATCGACATCGTGCCGGCCGAGACCGTGCGCGCCGAGGACGGCCTGGCCCTGTCCTCGCGCAACCGCTACCTGACGCCCGACGAGCGCACCGAGGCACCGGTGCTCTACAAGACGCTGCATGACGTGCGCAATACCGTTCTGGCCGCCAACAGCGCCAGCGCCGACCTGGCCGCGATCGAGGCTAATGCACAGGCTGCGCTGCAGGCGCGTGGCTGGAAGCCGGACTACATTGCCATCCGCAAGCAGGTAGACCTGCAGCCGCCGACCCGCGAGGAATACGTGGCGGGCGAGCCGCTGGTGATCCTCACGGCAGCCAAGCTGGGGGCTACCCGGCTGATCGACAATCTCGAGATCTGACGCCGGGAGCGGCTGGCGCCGCACCTACCCCGTAGCAAAGAGAAGCGGCCCCAGGGCCGCTTCTCTTTTTGTCGTTCAAGGCCCTGCCGGGGCACCGCCCGTGCAGACCCGGCCCGGTCAGGCGGTCCGTGCCCTGGCGCGTTGCAGCGTCCGGGCCACATGGCGCCGATGCCCGCGCCGCCGCTTCCACCAGATCAGCACTCCGGTCACGGCGAACAGCAGCGGCACCAGCCCGAACACCGAGATAAAGATCCGCCCCGGCAAACCGAAGGCTTCACCGGTATGCAGCGGGTACATCCAGTTGAGGAAGGTATCGCCGGCGGGCGCGGCCATCGGATCGCGCACGCCGAGGCCTTTGCCCGTGTGGGCATCGAGCCAGATCCGGGTGGCGCCGCTGCCCTGGCGGACCTCCCCGGGCTGGCGCACGCGGACCTCGAAGGGATCGCCGGCCTTGCGCGGGAAACTCACCCGCGTGACCTGCGCGGCGGGGTAAAGCGCCTGGGYCGCGCTGACCGCTTGCGCCGCGCCGAGCGGCGGCGTTCCGGCGGGCACAGGCGCCGATGCCGGCTTGCCGGGTGGCGTCACCGTCATCACGCCGGCCACCAGCGGCGTCACCCACTTGGGCAGGTCCAGGTACCAGCCGGAAAACGCCATGGTAGCCAGCACCGGCGCCGCGAAGATGCCGCCCGCGCGGTGCAGCGAATAATTGAAGCGTGACCAGGAGCCGCCGTGCGTGATGCGAAAGGCATGCAACACCGCGCGCGGCTTGAGCTTGGGCCACCACATCGCGACCCCGCAGATCACCATCACCAGCAGCAACATGCCGGCAATGCCGAGAATGGTCCGGCCGGTCTCGCCAGACAGCAGGTAATGGTGCACCTGGAACAAGGTGGGCATCAGCAGCGGGCGCGACAGCCCCGGCTCGCCCCAGACCCGCTCCCCTTTCACCGCCAGCGTGACGGGATCGACCATGACCTGGCGCGAACGGCCGGCATCCGCGCCCTTGAGCGGATACCAGGCCACGAACACCTCGTGCGGCGCGGACGGCAGCATCAGCAACCCGGGACGGCCGTAGCGCGGATCGGCCTGCAGTTTGTCGGTCGCCGCCTGTACCGTCGCCGGCGCGACCGGCAGCGGCACCTCGGCCGAGGCGGTCAGCAATCCGGGGTTGAGCAGCGCATCGAGTTCATCGCGCCAGGCGATGGCGGTGCCGGTCAGGCCCAGCATGACGAACAGCAAACCCAGCGTTAAGCCGATGTAGAGATGAATCTTGACGATGACAACGCGCAGGCGGCCGGTGACCATGGGAGGCAGAGAGCAGATTTGGGGGGGTTATGTATTACGCATCACAGGCCGGCAACGCATGGATACGTCACGCCAGTAAAAATGAGAATGCGAAAGATTCGCGATTCTATCAGGCGTTACAAGCCCGCGCGCGACGGGAGCAAGACTGTGGCGGGGCCGCACCGGATTGCGGCAGAATGGCGTGCGCGGCCACCGCCGGCCCCGCGTTCCTGCCCTGAAGATGCCCAGATCGATCGAATTGCTGCCCGCCGCGACCCAAGATGCAGCGCTGATTGCCGGCCTGCACACCCAAAGCTGGCACCACGCCTACCAGGGCCTGTTGCCGGCGGATTACCTGGAACGGGAAGTGCCGGCCGAGCGCCTGCGGGCCTGGCGGGCACGCCTGGTGGATGGCGCCGAGGGGCCGCTGGAGGTCACGCTCGCGCGCGTGGATGGCGAGCCGGCCGGCTTTGCCTGCCTGCAAGCGGAAGCCGAGCCGCAGTTCGGCGTGTACCTGGACAACCTGCATGTGCTGCCGCAATGGCATGGACTGGGCCTCGGCAAGCGCTTGTTCGCGCATTGCGCGCGGCGCGCGGCCAGCGGATGGCCCGGGCAGCCGCTCTTCCTCTATGTGCTGGACAGCAACACCCAGGCGCGCGAGTTCTACCGGCGCCTGGACGGCATCGAAAGCGAACCGTTCGACGATGCGTTTCCCGGCGCCAGCCTTATCGTGGCCGTACGCCGCGTCAGCTGGCCGTCGGTGGACGCCCTGCTCAGGCGGCTGGGCGCTTAGCCAGGGCGGGCTGCTCCAGCCAGCCGATGATGGGCTGCCACTGCTCCCAGTCGCGCGCCACGCGGGATGGCGCCACGTCCCACAAGGTCAGCCCGTGCGCGGCCAGCTGCACGTAGTTCTGCGTATCGCGCAGGAAACCCAGCACCGGCAGCCCCAGCTCCGCGACAAAGCGCTGCAACTGCTCGGCCGCGCGGGTGCGCAGGTCGACCCGCATGCCGATCACGCCAACCTCCACCTCGCCGTGGCGCACGCGCTTGTCGTCCGCCAGGCGAGCGAGGAAATCCTGGGTGGCCAGGATATCGAACAGGGAAGGCTGCAGCGGCACCACCACGCGGTGGGCCAGCTTCATCACGTCGTTGAAGCGCCAGCCGTGCAGGCCGGCCGGGGTGTCGAGCACCACATGGGTGGTGCCCTTGGGCGGACGTGCGATCTGGTCGGAGCTGATGTCCCAGGTGCGGATGGCCGGCGCCGAGGCCGGCCGCAAACCCAGCCAGGCGCGCGAGGATTGCTGGCGGTCCGTATCGCCCAGCATCACGGCATGGCCGGCGCTGGCGAAATAGCCCGCCAGGTTGGTGGCCAGCGTGGTCTTGCCTACGCCGCCTTTGGGATTGGCGATCACGACTACAGGCATGGGTGTCTCCGCAATGGCTTTCCATGGCGGCGCTGCCCTCGGGCGCGCCGCTCCGGGTTCCGCCACGGCCTTGCCGTTTGTCGTAAGCGGGCCCCGGCGGAGCGGACCCGCCTGCGAGTTTAGCAGTTGCCGCGCGCGGGCGGCCCGGCCAGCGGCGAAGTTTGCAAGGGCGCCAGCAAGGTGCCCAGGTCGAGATGCGCGGCGAGCGTGTCGGCCAGCCGCTCCAGCGACGCCTCGCGCAGCGCGGCCAGGTCGACGCCTTCGGCCCGCGCCAGCCCGGCCCAGCGCAGCAGCGCGCCGCAGGCCTCGGGCTGGTCGAACAGGCCGTGGACGTAGGAGGCCAGCACTTGGCCGTCCTCCGACTGCGCGCCGTCCGGGCGCTCGCCTTCGAGCCATAGCGCCGGGCGCGCCAGCGCCGCGCCGGTGGTCACGCCCATATGGATCTCGTAGCCTTGCACGGCTGCCTCGCTGCCGTCCTCCAGGGCCAGCCGGCCGCTCACCACACGCAGCTGCTTGTGCGGCGCCAGGACCGTCTCGTAGTCCAGCAATCCGAAACCTTCGCTGCTGCCGGGCGTGCCCTCGTTGCCGGCCGGGTCGTCCACACGCCGGCCCAACATCTGCATGCCGCCGCAAATGCCGATCACCTTGCCGCCATAGCGCAGATGCCGACGCAGGGCCGGCTCCCAGCCATTGGCGCGCAGGAAGGCCAGATCGGCGCGCACGCTCTTGCTGCCTGGCAGCACGATCAGGTCGGCAGGCGGGATCGGCATGCCAGGGCCGATGAAGCGCAGGTCCACCTGCGGATGCGCGCGCAGCGCATCGAAATCGGTGTGATTGGAAATGCGCGGCAGCACCGGCACGATCACGCGCAGCAGTTCGCCCTGCTTGGCCGCCTGCGAGCCGATGATGGCGTCCTCGGCGTCCAGGTGCAGGCCATGCAGGTAGGGCAGCACGCCCAGCACGGGTTTGCCGGTGCGCGCCTCCAGCCAGTCCAGCCCGGGCTTCAGCAGCGCGATGTCGCCGCGGAAGCGGTTGATGATGAAGCCCTTGATGCGCGCGCGTTCGGATTCCGACAGGCAGTCCAGCGTGCCCACCAGGTGGGCGAACACGCCGCCGCGGTCGATGTCGGCCACCAGCACCACCGGGCAGTCGACCGCTTCGGCAAAACCCATGTTGGCGATGTCGCGGTCGCGCAGGTTGATCTCCGCCGGGCTGCCGGCGCCCTCCACCATGACGACCTCGTAGGCGCTGGCCAGGCGCCAGTGCGAGGCCAGCACCGCCTGCATCGCCACCGGCTTGTAGGCGTGATAGGCGCGCGCATCCAGGTCCAGCCGCGCCTGGCCATGGATGATGATCTGCGCGCCGGTATCGCTGCTGGGTTTGAGCAGCACCGGATTCATGTCCGTATGCGGCGCCAGCCCGGCGGCCAGCGCCTGCAAGGCCTGCGCGCGCCCGATCTCGCCGCCGTCGGCGGTGACCGCGCTGTTGAGCGCCATGTTCTGGGGCTTGAACGGAACCACGCGCACGCCGGCGCGGGCCAGCACCCGGCAAAGGCCTGCCACCAGGGTGCTCTTGCCAGCGTCGGAGGTGGTGCCCTGCACCATCAAGGTACCGCGCAAGCCGCCCGGCAGCGCCTGCGCGGTGGCTTCGGAGAGATTTTTTTGCATCGTGGGATTATCGCATCGAGTGCTTCCCGGCGGCCCTGCGCGCGCCATCGCGGGCGTGCGATCCATGGATGCGCCCGCTACAATACCCGGATGATCCCGGCACAAGCCTCCGCCACCGCCACCGAGCCCGTCAGCGCAACCAGCCACGCGCCGGCCGGCGAACGCACGCCCCAGGCCGCGACCGCGCCGCACGCCGCGGCGGCGGCCGGCCGCGCACGCCAGCTCACGCTGGTGCTCGGCGGGGCACGGTCGGGCAAGAGCCACTTTGCCGAGCAGATGGCCGCCGACCATGCCGCAGCCACCGGGGGCCCCGTCACCTATATCGCCACCGCGCGCCACGACGACAACAGCGCCGATGAAGAGATGGAGGTGCGCAYCGCGCTGCACCGCGCCCGGCGCCCGGCCGAGTGGGGCCTGGTCGAGGCGCCGCTGCACCTTGCCGACGCCTTGTACGCGCACGCGACCCACAATGGCTGCATCCTGGTCGACTGCGTCACGCTCTGGCTCAACAACCTGCTGTTCCTCGACGCCCGCAGTTATCCCGAGCATGGCCTGGTGACGCCGCCGGCCGCCTTCACCGAGGAAATCGACGCGCTGCTGACCGCGTTGCCCACCCTGCCCGGCCACGTCATCCTGGTCTCCAACGAGATCGGCTTCGGCGTGGTGCCGATGGGCGCCATCACCCGCTTCTACGTGGACGAACTGGGCCGCCTGAACCAGAAGCTGGCCGCCGCCGCGGACCGCGTGCGGCTGCTGGTGGCAGGCATTCCCGTCAGCGTGAAAGGCGCCGACCCGGCGTGCTGATGCTGTCTTCGCTGTCCTCGCTGCTTTCGTGGTGGCCGTTTCCCGACTTTACCTGGACCGCCTGCGTGGCCGCCGCCGTAGCCGGCGTGCTGCTTGACCAGTGGCTGGGCGAGCCGCGCCGCTGGCATCCGCTGGTGGGTTTCGGCCGCCTCGCGGCGGCCTTGGAACGCCGCTTGAACCGTGGCGGCGCGCCGCTGCGCCAGCGGCTCACCGGCCTGGCCGCCTGGGCGCTGATGGTGCTGACGCCGGCCGCGCTGGCCGGCATTCTGGTGCATGCCGCCACGCAGTTCAGCGCGGTGCTGGGCTGGCTGTTGCAGGCACTGGCGCTCTACGCCGCGCTGGGCGCGCGCAGCCTGGCCCAGCATATCGCGCCGATCGCCGTGGCGCTGGCGCAAGGCAATCTCGCCGATGCGCGCCAGCTCACGGCACGCATCGTCTCGCGCGACACCGCCGACGCGGATGGCGAGGCGCTGGCCCGCGCCGCTTGCGAATCGGCGCTGGAGAATGGCAACGACGCCATCTTTGGCGCCTTGTTCTGGTTCCTGCTGGGCGGCGCGCCGGCGGTGATCGCCTACCGCCTTGCCAATACGCTGGATGCGATGTGGGGCTACCGCACGCCCCGCCTGCTGCATTTCGGCTGGGCCGCCGCGCGCCTGGACGACGTGCTCAACCTGGCGCCTGCCCGCCTCACCGCGCTCTCCTACGCACTGCTCGGACGCACCGTTCAAGCGCTGCGCTGCTGGCGGGCGCAGGCGCCGGCGTGGTCCAGCCCCAATGCGGGCCCGGTGATGGCCGCCGGCGCCGGCGCCGTCGGCGTGGCACTGGGCGGGCCCGCACGCTACCACGGCGAATGGGAGGAGCGTCCGCCGCTTGGCGAGGGACGCGCACCCGGCGCCGCCGATGTGCACGCCTGCCTCCGGCTGGTTCAACGCACGCTCTGGCTATGGCTGGCCGCCGCCGGCGCCAGCGCCGCCCTCCTCCAATACGGCATCGCATGAGTACACCGATCCGCCACGGCGGCGACCTGCTCGCCGCCGTGCGCCGCTACGGCCGGCCAGCCGAAGACTGGCTCGATCTTTCCACCGGCATCAATCCCGACGGCTATCCCGTGCCGGCCCTGCCCGCCGACGCATGGCAACGGCTGCCGCAGGACGGCGACGGCCTGGCGGAGCTGGCGGCGCAGGCTTACTGCGCGCCGCAAGCCCTGCCGGTGGCCGGCTCGCAGGCTGCCATCCGCACCCTGCCGCAATTGCTCAAACCGGGCCGCGTTGGCGTGGCGGCGCAGGGCTACAGCGAATACGCGCCCGCCTTCGCCCGCGCCGGGCATCAGGTGATGCCGCTGGCCGAAGCGGATTTCGCGCGCGGCGACCTTGCCGCGCGGCTCGACCACCTGGTGGTGGTCAACCCCAACAACCCCACCGGGCGCACGCTCACGCAAGACACGCTGCTGTCGTGGCATGCCGAACTGGCGGCGCGCGGCGGCACGCTCCTGCTCGACGAAGCCTTCATGGATTGCACGCCCGCGCTGTCGCTGGCCGCGCGCTCGGATCTCCCCGGCCTGGTGGTCCTGCGCTCGCTCGGCAAGTTCTACGGCCTGGCCGGCGTGCGCTGCGGCTTCGTGCTGGCAGAGCCCGCCTTGCTGGCGGCGCTGGCCGAACAGCTCGGGCACTGGACCGTGGCAGGCCCGGCGCGCGCGGTAGCGCGCCTGGCCCTGGCCGACCACGGCTGGCAGGCCGCCGCGCGCGAGCATCTGCAGCAGGCGGGCAGGCGGCTCGCGGCGATACTGCGCGCGCACGGCCTGGCGCCCGTGAGCCACCCCTTGTTCAGCTGGGTGCCGCGCGCCGACGCGGCGCTGCTGCACGACACGCTTGCGCGGCAAGGCGTATGGACGCGGCTGTTCGACGCACCGGCCAGCGTCGATGCCACGCCAAGCCTGCGGCTGGGATTGCCCCCGTCGCAAGAAGCGGCGTGGCAATGGCTCGACGCGGCGCTGGCATCCGCATGCGCCGCGATGCCCATGGGCATGCATCAAGACGGCTCAACACAGGCACCTTCCCCGACACAACCCCGATGATCCCGATCCCGATGACTGCCCGTTCCCTGCTGGTCCTGACAACACTGCTGGGCATCGGCGTTTGCGGCAACGCCGGCGCCGCTGTCTCGGTGGTCGACGATGCCGGGCAAACCGTCACGCTGGAACAACCCGCGCGCCGCGTGATCTCGCTGGCGCCACATGTCACCGAGATGCTGTACGCTGCCGGCGGCGGCGCGCGCATCGTCGGCACCGTGAGCTACAGCGACTACCCGCCGCAGGCACGCGACATCCCGCGCGTAGGCGACAACAAGGCACTGGATCTCGAACGCATCGCCGCGCTCAAGCCGGACCTGATCGTGGTATGGCGCCACGGCAATGCGCAAAAGCAGACGGACCGGCTGCGCGCGCTCGGCCTGCCGCTGTTCTACAGCGAGCCGCGCAAGCTGGAGGGCATTCCCAGCAATATCGAAAGGCTTGGCGTGCTGCTCGGCACCGAATCCACCGCCAACGGCGCCGCCGCCAGCTTCCGCCAGCAGGTCGACAAACTGCGCCAGACCTACGCCGCACGGCCGCCGGTAACGGTCTTCTACCAGGTCTGGCAGCAACCGCTGATGACCCTCAGCGGGCAGCACCTGATCAGCGACGTGCTGGCGCTCTGCGGCGGGCGCAACCTGTTCGCCAACGAATCCCTGCTGGTACCGACGGTATCGGTGGAAGCCGTGGTCGCCGGCAATCCCGAGGTGATGATGACCGCCAGCATGGGCGCGACCCGTTCCGACCGCCCGCTGCCCGACTTCGCCATGTGGGAACGCTGGAAACAGGTGACCGCGGTAGCGCGCGGCAACCTGTACGCCATCGACGGCGACCTGGTCAACCGGGCCGGCCCGCGCATCACCCAGGGTGCGGAAGTCGTATGCAAGGACCTGGACAACGCGCGCCGCAAGCGGCCGGCGCAATAGGTAGGACAGGTCCAGGAACGCCCGCCCCATCCCGCCTGCGCGAGAGGGCTGCCATTTGCAGGAGCGAGCCCGCCAAATCAACGATTGGTAGCCGTGTGGAGCGCCCCCAAGGGCGGCCCACACCCCAGCGCAATGCGGAGCGAGCCGTGTAGGTGTACCTGGCCGTATGGGGCGCCTCGGGATCCGGTGAAAAGAGCGGAAAAGAGGGACCCATGTTTGAGTATCGCCTTAACAGGCTGCTGAAATACCTCCGACGGAAGTCAGCCTGGGATCGGGCATAAGCGTTGAAATGAGAACCTCACACGACCCTGAACATTCGATGCGCGGCGCTGACACTTTCACTGAGAGCTTGTTCACCATGCGGCGGCTGGAAGACTTCGTCCCCCGGTCGCATCCGCTGCGCTCGATTCGCGCCATGGCCAATCAGGCGTTGGCAAAGATGGACCGGCTGTTCGCCGAGATGTACGAGGCAGATATCAAGGGTGGCCGCCCCAGCATCGCGCCAGAGAAGCTGTTGCGGGCCATGCTGCTGCAGGTGTTTTACAGCATCCGTTCTGAACGTCAACTCATGGAACAGACGCAATACAACCTGCTGTTCCGCTGGTTCATCGGTCTGGCCATGGACGACGCGGTCTGGGTGCCCACGGTGTTCACCAAGAATCGAGAACGACTGATCAAGCATGACGCCGTGATCGAGTTCTTCAACGAAGTGCTGGCCATCGCGCAGAAGAAGAGCTGGCTGTCCGGCGAACACTTCAGCGTGGACGGCACATTGATCCAGGCGTGGGCTGGCCACAAGAGCTTTGTGCGCAAAGACGGTGAGGACGACGACAACGGCGGCGACTTCAAAGGCCGTAAGCGGAGCAACGAGACCCACGAGTCCAAGACGGATCCCGATGCTCGGCTGTTCCGCAAAGGCAATACTGCCAGCGCACTGCGCTACATGGGACACACCCTGAGCGATAACCGTCATGGCCTGGTGGCCAGCGCCATGGTGACAGTCGCGGACGGTTGCGCAGAACGTGAGGCCGCCAAAGTCATGATCAACGATGCTCGGCAGGCCGTTGAGGATCCAGGCACGGTGCTCACGCTCGGTGCAGACAAGGGCTATGACGCAGCGGAGTTCGTCGAAGCGTGCCTGAGGATGAGGGTCATGCCGCACGTGGCCCAAAACACGAACGGGCGACGCTCCGCGGTGCCCGATCCGATTGCCGCCAGCGCAGGCTATGCGATCTCTCAGCAAAAGCGAAAGCTGATCGAGCAAGGCTTCGGCTGGGCCAAGACGGTGGGTGGCATGCGTCAGGTGATGGTGCGCGGATTGAGGAGAGTCGACCAGATGTTTGTGTTGACGATGGCCGCTTACAACCTCGTGCGCATGCGATCGCTAGGACAAATCCGCCTGCAGCAGCGATAAAGGGACAAAAGCGGGCGGGAAACAGGCGTCAGGCGGTCAAAAAGCCGACGAAGCTACGCCTACGTTTCAGGATGTGGAAAAAACAGAGTCGTCGCCGCGCGAGCGGGAAAACCCGCCGTTGCGCGGGGCGATGCGAGTTTGGGTCCCGGCCGCTCTTTTCGCCGGATCCCGAGGGGGTGTCGCCCCATCCGGCGCGCCTTCTTTGCCTACTTTCTTGGCAAGACAAGAAAGTAGGTCGCCTCCCCGCAGGGGAGGTGAAACTGCCTTTGACTTTAAGCCTTTGACTCTAAGCCTTTGAAGTCAGCCGGTTCCCCCCACCCCGTCAAACCCGGTTCCACCACCGCAGCCGCGGCACGGCGCCGCCGATCGTGAAACGGCAACTCGCTCCAAAGCCAAGATCCCATCCCAGCGTAGTGGCCAACGGTACGCCAAGCCAGTGCGCCGCCAGCATGCGCATCGGCCCCGCATGGGCCACTACCCACAAACGATCCGGCGCGCCCGCCGGCAAGGCATCAGCCCATGCCGCCACACGCGCCATCGCCTCGGCCACCGTCTCGCCGCCGTGAGGCCTGGCATGCAGCAGATCCGCGGCCCACGCCTCCACCTCCGCGCGCGGCACGGCATCCCACGCACAGCCCTCCCACCTGCCGAAATCCAGCTCACGCAACCGCGCATCGGTCTCGAGCGGCAGCCCGAGGTCCCGCGCCAGCAACGCCGCTGTAGCGCGAGCGCGCGCCATCGTGCTGCTGACGATGCGCTGCGGCACCAGGCCATCGAGCATCGACAACATGCGAGCGGGTTCGGGTTCCACTGGTTGCGCAAGCGGCAAATCGAGCGCCCCGTAGCAAACGCCCTGCGCAACCTCAGGCCGCGCGTGCCGGATCAGGACCAGGTCCATGCCGCTGCTACGAGATAGATCAACAACTCGGCCAGCTGCTGCGCCATGCCGAGACAATCACCGGTGTAGCCGCCGATACGGCGCACGTAATAACGCCCAAGCAGGAAACGCAGCACCACCAACGCCACCATCACCACGGCGGCAAACGGCAGCGACACCAGCAACAGCGGCAAGGCACCGCACAGCAGCGTGAACACCAGGCCGATGCCCGACAGCCGCTGCGCCACCGGCTTCGCCTTACCCTCGGCGCGCACGTAGTCCAGCGTGGCCAGATAGCTCACCGCCATCGCGCGGCTGGCCGCATGCGCGGCCACCAGCACCAGCAGCAGCTCCACCATGCCGCTACGCGCAGCAATCGCCACCAGCAACTGCCACTTGAGCAGCAGCGCCACCACCAGCGCGATAGCGCCGAACGCGCCAATGCGCGAGTCGTGCATGATGCGTAGCACATCCTCGCGCCGGTAGCCGCCGCCGAAGGCATCGATGCAGTCGGCCAGGCCGTCTTCGTGGAAGGCGCCTGTCACCAGCAGCGTCACTGCCATGCCCAGCAGCAGCGCCACGCCGGGCGGCCACCATTGCAGTGCGCCCCAGCTCGCCAGCGCGCCGAGCGCGCCCACCAGCAGCCCCACCAGCGGGAAATAGCGCGCCGCCGCGTTCAGGTAGTGCGGCGCAAAGCCAACCCAGCGCGGCACGGGCACCCGCGTGAAGTAGCCAACGGCGGTCAGGAAATAGCGGATTTCATCGAGCATGGGCCATTGTGGCAGGATTGCCGCCGCGCTAGGCGGAAGCCGTGCTGACGCCGGCGGCGCCGAAGGTCGCCATCTCGCGCAGGAAGGCCGCGGCCGAGGCCACCAGCGGATAGGCCAGCGCGGCGCCGGTGCCCTCGCCCAGGCGCAGGTCCAGGGCCAGCAGCGGTTCCGCGCCGAAATGCTCGAGCAGCCGGCGATGGCCGTGCTCATGCGAGCAATGCGAAAACACGCAGTACTGCAGCACCTCGGGAGCAAGGCGCTGCGCCACCAGCAGCGCGGCCGAAGCAATAAAGCCGTCGACCAGGATCACCATCCGGCTGGCCGCCGCGGCCAGGAAAGCGCCGGTCATCATGGCGATCTCGAAACCGCCGAATGCCGCGAGTACGTCGAGCGGCTCCACGGCATCGGCATGAAGGGCCAGCGCCTGCGACAGCACAGCCCGCTTGCGTGCCAGGCCGGCATCGTCCAGGCCGGTGCCACGGCCAATGCAATCGTCGATCGGCGTGCCGGTCAGCCGGCTCACCAGGCAAGCGGCCGACGAGGTATTGGCAATGCCCATCTCCCCGAAGCCGATCACGTTGCTGCCCTCTTGCGCGTGGCGCAGCACGCGCGCCATGCCGGCGGTGAGCGCCGCCTGCACCTGCTCCGCGGTCATCGCGCGCTCTTGCGCGAAATTGCGCGTGCCCGCCGCGATGCGGCAGTTGACCAGACCAGGCGCGGACGGCAGCGGCGCGCGCACGCCGGCGTCCACCACCTCCAGCGCCAGCCCGTGCAGACGCGAGAACACATTGATGGCCGCGCCGCCGGCCAGGAAATTGAGCACCATCTGCGCCGTCACTTCGGCCGGATAGGCGCTCACGCCGGCGTCGGCCACGCCGTGGTCGCCGGCGAAYACGATCACGGCCGGTCGCTTGAGTTCAGGCGTGCCGCCGCCGGTGATCAGGCCGATCTGCAGGGCCAGGTCTTCGAGCCGGCCGAGCGCGCCGAGCGGCTTGGTCTTGGCATCGATGGCGGCTTGCAGCGCCGGGCGCAGGGAGGCGTCGAGCGGGGCAATGTAGGGTAATTGCATGATGTTCGTCGCAGTGATTGGCTGAATGACAAATGGCACAAATGCACAAATGGCCGGAGCCTTACATCTCTACGCCGCGCTGCGCCTTGATGCCCTGCTGGAAGGCGTGCTTGACCGGCGTCATGTCGGTCACGGTGTCCGCCGCCTCGATCAGCGCAGGCGGCGCGCCGCGGCCGGTGATCACCACATGCTGCATCGGCGGGCGCGCGCGCAGGTCGGCGATCACGGTGTCGACATCGAGATAATGCAGCTTGAGCGCGATATTGAGTTCGTCCAGCAGCACCAGCCCGACCGACGGGTCGCGCAGCAGCCCGCGCGCCACCTCCCACGCCGCCTGGGCCTTGGCCACATCGCGCGCGCGGTCCTGGGTTTCCCAGGTGTAGCCCTCGCCCATCACGTGGAAGGCGCACTGGTCCGGAAAACGCCGCAGGAACAGTTCCTCGCCGCTGGGAATCGCACCCTTGATGAATTGCACCACGCCGGCCTGCATGCCGTGGCCGAGCGCGCGCACCACCATGCCAAAGCCGGAGCTGGACTTGCCCTTGCCGTTGCCGGTGGTGATCACGATGACGCCGCGCTCGTCCTGGGCCGCGGCGATCTTGGCGTCCACGACATCCTTCTTGCGCGCCATGCGCGCCTTGTGGCGTTCGTCGCGGGCGGCGTCTTCGTTCGTGGAGGGGGCGTTGGCCTGGGGTTCAGTCATATTGATTTCCGTCTTGTTCCGGATGAGTGGCGCCGTCGGCAATCAGCGCGGTATGGTGGCCGTCGCTGACACTGACAATCGGCGTGCGCAGCGCGTGCGAGCAATACGCGGGAGTCAGTACTTCCGACGCGGGGCCATGCAGGCAGAGGCCGTCCTCGGCCAGCAGCAAGGCATGGGTCGCGTAGCGCCGCGCCAGGTTGAGGTCGTGCAGGATCACCACGACAGCGTGGCGGCCGGCGCGTGCCAGC
This sequence comes from Cupriavidus sp. 05N39, assembly GCF_056397325.1. Taxonomy (NCBI): domain Bacteria; kingdom Pseudomonadati; phylum Pseudomonadota; class Betaproteobacteria; order Burkholderiales; family Burkholderiaceae; genus Cupriavidus; species Cupriavidus sp. 05N39. The sequence goes on along the minus strand of NZ_JBFTNE010000004.1, from coordinate 195,879 downwards.
CGGCCCGATAGGTGCGGATGGCGGCCCACGGCCACGGCGTCGCGCACCGACATCGAAAAGGTATCGTGCACCGCCTGCGGCAGATAGGCGCGGCGCAACGCCAGCGCGGCCGGCGCGATCTCCAGTGGCGCGCGGCCGTCGAGCAGCACCGCGCCGCCGTCGGGCTTGCGCAGTCCGGCCAGCACCGACATCAGCGTGGACTTGCCGACGCCGTTCGGGCCGACGATGCACCAGAGTTCGCCGGCCTGGATGGTCAGGCTCAGGCCATCGAGCAAGGCGCGTTTGCCAGCGCGCAGCTGCAAGGACTGCAGCACCAGCGGCGGACAAGGCGAGACGGGTTGGTTCCAGCTCGTCATGGGGATCAGCGCGGCCTGCGCAACAGCAAGAAGAGAAAAGTCGGCACGCCCAGCAGCGCCGTGATCACGCCCACCGGCAACTGCGCGGGCGCGATCACCGTGCGCGCCACCAGGTCGGCGGCCATCAGCAGCGCGCCGCCGAGCAAGGCCGAGGCTGGCAACAACAGGCGCTGGTCGTTGCCCCAGGCCAGGCGCACCAGATGCGGCACCACCAGGCCGACAAAGCCGATCGAGCCGGCGGACGTGATGGCCACCGCGATGGCCAGCGAGGCCAGCACGAACACCGACATCCGCACGGCGCCGACGCGCACGCCCAGCGCCTGCGCTACCGTCTCGCCCAGCAGCATGGCATTGAGCGAGCGCGCCAGCGGCATCGCCAGCAGCACGGCCAACGCCAGGGCACCCAGCGCGAGCCCGTAGCTGGCGGTACCGCCAAGATCGCCGGTCAGCCAGAACAACATGCCACGCAGCCGCGCTTCGGGCGCCACGCTCAGGATCAGGGTAATCAGCGCGCCCCAGCCCGCGGCCAGGATCACGCCGGTGAGAAGCAGGCGCGAGCCGGCCTCATGGTGGCCGCCCTGCACCTGCGGGTGCAGCAGGTCGCGCCGGGCCAGCGTGGCCACCAGCAGCATCGAGAACAGCGCGCCGCCCGCTGCACCGGCCTGCACCGTCCACAGCGGCCACATCATCAGCATGGCGGTGAGCGCGCCGGTGGCCGCGCCGCCCGAGACGCCCAGCACATAGGGCTCGGCCAGCGGATTGCGCAGCAGCACCTGCATCAGCGCGCCGGTCAGCGCCAGCAGGCCGCCGCAGGCGAAGGCGGCCGCCGCGCGCGGCAGCCGCAGCTCACGCACGATCGCGCCGGCGGTATCGTCGGTGGCGCCTGACAGCGCCTGCCAGACCTGCGTGCCCGACAGCGGCACGCTGCCCACCGCCAGGGACAGCAGGAACACCGCCACGCCGGCGGCGGCAAGCATCAGCCAGACGGCTAGCGCGCGACGCATCTCAGGCGGCCGCCATCACTGGCGCCAGCCCAGCGTGATAAAGCCGGCGCGTCCCTGCGTGTTGTAGGGATAGGCGAGCTGGTAGTTCTTGTCGAACAGGTTTTCCACGCGGGCGGCAACGAACCATTGCTTGTCGATGTTGTAACGGGCAGTGAGGTTGACGATACCGTATCCGCCCAGGGTACGCGATCCGCTATCGAGGCGGGCCGACGAAACAATCCACTCGCCGCCCAGGCGGAAGGCGCCGAACTGGCGGCCCACGTCGAAGGCGGCATGGCGGCGCGCGCGGCGCAGCAACTGCGTATTGCTCTGCTCGTCCACCGGGTTCTGGAAGGTCACGCTGGCGCCCACATCGGTGCCCATCAGCCTGGCGCGCCACGAGGCTTCGATGCCCTGCACCTTGGCCTTGTTGATATTCTGCGCCAGGAACAAGCCGTTGGGCTGCAACGCGGCGGTGATCAGGTTGTCGTAGCGGGTCTCGAACGCGGTCACGCGCAGCAGGCCGGCGCTGTCCGTGCTGTACTGCGCGCCCAGCTCGACCGACTTGGCGCGCTCGGGCTGGATGCCGGGCTGGCCATAGTTGGGATAGTACAGTTCGTTGAAGGTGGGCGCGCGGAAGGCATTGCTGGCGTTGGCGATCAGCTTGAACGCCTCGGTCACGTTATAGCCGTAGCCGGCGAAATAGCTCGCCTGGCTGCCGAAATCCGAGTAATGGTCGTTGCGCGCATTGAGCTGCAGCTGGTGCTTGCCCAGCCGGCCATCGTAGCCGCCGAACACCGACATGATATTGCGGCCCGGCGCGCCATACGTGTTCGAGCTGAATTCCTGCTGCGCATACTCCGTGCCGAACAGCAGCTTATGGGTGGGCGCCAGCGCATATTCGTTCTGCCACGTGTACTGGCGGTTGCGCGTGTTGAAGTTGCTGTTGAACAGTCCGTTCAGGGTGTTTTCGCTATTGTCCCCGCTCTGCGCGATCTTGAAATGCGTGGTCCAGTCCCGGGTGAACTTGCCGTTGACAAAGGCGGATACGGTGTACAACTCGCTGTTCATCCACCAGACATCGGTCGGTTTGCCTGTCGTGGTGTCGTAGGAGAGCTTGCTCTTCGAGTAGTAGGCGGTGACGCCGGCGTCCCAGTCGCTGGTGAAACGATGCTTCACCTGGCCCGATACGCTCTTGTTGTCATACGGGTTGTCGTTCGGGTTCGGGCCTGTGCCCTTCTTTGCCTTGGCCGGATTGTCACCGTTCCATTGGGCCGCATTGATCGCCGAAAAACCGTCTGTCTTGACGGCCGATCCGGTGATATTGAACGAGGTATCGCCCACCTGGCCGCCGTAGCCCACCGTGCCCTGGCGCGTATTGTTGCTGCCGTATTCGATCTGAGCGTTGGCTGCGGGAGCCTGGCCCGCACCGCTCTTGGTGAAGATCTGCACCACGCCGCCGATCGCATCCGAGCCATAGAGCGCCGAGACATTGCCGCGCACGATCTCGATATGGTCGATCTGGTCGGGCAGGATATTCGAGAGCTGGGCCGTGCCGCTGCTGGCAGCCGAGATCCGCACGCCGTCGATCAGGATCAGCGTCTGGTTGGAGTTGGCCCCGCGCATGAACAGGCTGGTATTGGCACCCAGGCCGCCGTTGGCGGCAAACTCCACGCCGGCCTGCGTGCGCAGCAACGAGCGCAGGTCGATGGCTTGCGAGTTGACGATGTCCTGCTGGGTCACTACGGTGGTATGCGGCAGCGCCTCGGTCAACGGCTGGACAGTGCGGGTGGCAGTGACCACCACCGGGTCTAGTTGCGCATCGGCCGCGGGCTGCGAGGCGGATTGTCCGGCGGACTGGGCCATGGCGATGCCAGGCGCGCTCACGGCAAGCAAGGCGGCAAGCGCTGCGGGCAGTTGCCGGGAGACGAAGACGGGGGCGGTGTGACGGCGCGCCGGCAATGCCGGACGGCTCGACCTGTAGGACGATGAGCGCATGATGCGATTGTGGGAGAGATCTGCCTGGTCCGTTCCCCCGCGGACCGTCTGGCGACGAAGCACGCCGCCGGTTCCCGCAAAAAGACAGCAAAAGGCAGCGCACTCTCATCCAGGCCGGTATCCGGGCTGGCGACACCAGTCCGACCGCCTTCCCGAACCTTGCGGTTCAGTGGCTTGTGGGTCGGCCTTGCGATCTTGCGATCGCGGTCGCTTACCGTTGCGGGGGCAGCACAGGTTGGCACGGCCCCGCCCTGGCGGCGGCGGCTGGCTCCCTGTTTCCCGTTGAACTGCAACCCTGTAGTGAATAGGATTACGAGCACCTGGAACGTGCGCGAGTGTAGGCAGTTTCAGGGCAAGCGTCAATGCCGCGTGATTCCGGCGGAAAACCAGTGGCGGGCGCCTGAAAACAGGCATAAAGCCGTCGCCCGGAATGCCGTTAAGCGACGATGCATGCAACTTCGGCGCGCAGGCCCGGTCACACACACCTGCGTTCGCCGTCCTCACGATAGCGCTTGGGCTAAAATCCCAAAACCCGAGACCCTAGATATGACAGGCTCTATGCTCACCGAACTCGAACAACTCGCCGCCAAGATCGGGCGTGTGCTGCACCATGCCGATACCCTTGCGGCGGAGAACCAGCGGCTGCGCGAGGAGATCGAACGCCTGCAGGCCGAGGCCAGCCAGCTGCGCGGCGACCGCGAAGCCATGGCGGCAGACCGCGAGCTGCTCAATATCAAGATCGAGGAAGCGCAGTTGCGCATCCAGTCGATCCTCGACAAGCTGCCCACCGCCAGCGACGCCCGCCAGCTCGACCTGCTGGGCGAAGGCGAGGCGGCCAGCCGCGCCGATCACAAGGCTCCCGGAGAAAACGCATGAGCAACAAGCAAGTCGAAGTGAACATTGCCGGCCAGTCCTACCGTTTCGCCATTTCGCCCGACAATGAAGCCGCGCTGCTGGAAGCCGTGGCACTGGTAGACGACCAGATGACCCGCCTCAAGGGCGGCGTGTCCGCCAAAGGCGTGGAACGCGTTGCCGTGATGGCCGCCATCAGCATCGCCTCCGACCTGCTCTCGCTCAAGCGCAAGCAGCAGGAGGACGGCGCGATTCCCGTCGATGCCGTGCGCGCGCGCATTCGCGAACTCAACGAACGCGCGGACGAAGCCCTGCGGCAGTACGCGCACGTGGGTACCAATGCGCCCGCGCCGCGCAACTGAACGCACCGCAGGCGGTGTACCGCACGGCACAGGGGAGCCGCGATGTGCCCGACATGCCGCGCGCGTCAGCAAAATGTAACGACACGCAACGACGGGCTTGGTATGGAAAGCGGTGCGGTGTATAGTGGAGCCAAGCCGCACCAAGCCACATAGTTGCGGCACCTTAGGTCGGGTTATCGCGCCTGACCGCCGTTTTCATCCCATCCAAGTTCGAAACGGCAAACGTCTGACAGCCCTCCCGGAGCCGTTGTGTTCGGTAGTGCAATAAAGGTCAGACGTTTGACAGTTTCCCTGCCTGGTTCGTCAGGATCATATTCCTTGAACCGATAAGCATTTGTTGGTGCGGGATTATGCCGTGTGGGCGAGCGCGTCGCTTGGTTCATAGTCGCAGTCTGGACTCCCTGAAACAGTGATGTACCCGAAATGCGGCTTCCGCAGCCACTCTGAACCTCACTTGGGTTCAGGATGCCGATCCAGCGGCCGAGGCGGGGACCCCTCTAAAGGCGGTGGTTTTTTAACCACCGCCTTTTCCTTTTGTGCCGCGCTTTCTTGCGCCGCCATGTTTCCCTCCTGCGCCCTGCCCCCGCTTCCTTGCTGATGCGCGCCCACGCCGGCCCGCGTCGGGCAAACGGTTTTCTTTTGGCCGGGCTTGCTGCACCATAGCGCTGTCGCCAACGTCACGCCTGCCCTGCCTGCCCATGAGCCGATCCACGCAAGCCAATGCCACCACGCGCGCCCGCCAGTACTGGCTGATGAAATCGGAACCCGACGAGGCCAGCATCGATACCCTGGCCGAGCGTGGCACCTTGCCATGGACCGGCGTGCGCAATTATCAGGCACGCAACTTCATGCGCGACGCCATGCGCATCGGCGACGGCGTGCTGTTCTATCACTCCTCCTGCCCGCAGCCCGGCATTGCCGGCCTGGCCGAAGTCAGCTCGCAGCCCTATCCCGATCCCACCCAGTTCGACCCGAAGAGCGACTACTACGATGCCGCCGCCAAGCCCGATGCACCGCGCTGGATGCTGGTCGACGTGCGCTTTGTCGGCAAGGGCCCGCTGATCTCGCTCGCCGACCTGCGCGCGCACGAGGAACTGGCGGACATGGCCGTGCTACGCCGCGGCAACCGCTTGTCGATCACGCCGGTGACGCCGGCCGAATGGCGTTTCATTACCACGAATCTGATGCGCTGATGCGCTGAAACGCTTCAAAGATGCGGCGCGGCTGCGGCCGCCCACCATGGCGGGCAGCACTGACGGTCACACAGGCGGCATGACACAATGGCTGCCGACTACATAACTACAACACCAATAAGGCCGATTCCGCATCATGAGTTTTTCCCTGATTCCCGGGCTATTGCTGCTCGGCGCCTTCACCGGTTTTTGCGCCGGCTTGCTCGGCGTCGGCGGCGGCATGCTGATGGTGCCCTTCCTCACGCTGCTGTTCACCGCCATGGCCTTCCCGCATGAGGCCATCGTCCATATGGCGATCGCCACTTCCATGGCGACCATCCTGTTCACTTCGCTGTCCTCGGTACGTGCCCATCACAAGCGCGGCATGGTGCGATGGAAACTGGTGCTCGCGCTGGCCCCGGGCATCCTGATCGGCGGCATGATCGGGGGCGGCAAGGTCTTCGCGGCGCTCAAGACGAGCTGGCTGTCGCTGCTGTTCGCGGTGTTTGTCGGTTTCTCCGCGTGGCAAATGCTGCGCAACCGCAAGCCCGCCCCGCACCGGCAGCTCCCCGGCACGCCGGGCATGCTGGGCGCCGGCGGGGTGATCGGCTTCCTGTCCAGCCTGGTCGGCGCGGGGGGCGGTTTTGTCTCGGTGCCGTTCATGACCTGGTGCAACGTGCCCATCCACAACGCCGTGGCCACCTCGGCCGCGCTCGGCTTTCCCATCGCCGTGGCGAGCGTGATCGGCTATGTATGGAGCGGGCTGGGCCAGGGCGGGCTCCCGGCGGGTTCGCTCGGCTACATCTATCTGCCAGCGCTGGCGGTGATCGCCGTGGCCAGCGTGCTGACCGCGCCGCTGGGGGCGCGCACCGCGCACCGCATGGATGTCGGGCAACTCAAGAAGGTCTTCGCCTGCCTGCTGTTCAGTCTTGCGGCCTATATGCTGTGGAAGGCCTGGCACGCGTTCTGAGCGGCGGCTTGGGCGGTGCAGCGCAGCGGATACATGTAGATACAACGTCGATCGCAAGGTAACGGAACGATCACCTCGGCCGCGCGTCTGATTTGCATCGCCAAGAAAGGGAGAATCCTGATGAAACAACTGCTTGCCGCCACGCTGCTCGGTACCACCGCCATGGTTGCCTCCGCCCAGGGTGGTGGCCCGACCCACGACCCGGCGCCCGCCGGCGTGCTGTCGCTGTCCGCCCAGGCCGCCACCGAGGTACCCACCGACGTGGTGCACATGACACTGGCAGCCGAACAGGAAGGCGCGGAGCCCGGCGCGATTTCCTCGTCGCTGTCGGCGAAGACGCAGGAAGTGATTGCCCAGGCAAAGCGGACCAGCGGCGTGCAGGCGCAATCAGGCGGCTTCACCATTTATCCGTCCAACGACAAGAACGGGCGCATCAGCACCTGGCGCGGCCGCGCCGAGGTGATTCTGGAGTCGCGTGATTTCTCCGCGGTGTCCAAGCTCGCGGGTCAGCTCGCCGGCCAGATGCAGGTGCAGAACATCAGCTTCTCGCTGTCGCGCGAAGCCCGCCACGCCGCCGAGGCCAAGCTGACCGAGCAGGCCGTGGCCTCCTTCCGCGAAAAAGCGCAGGCCACCACCAAACTGTTCGGCTACGGCAGCTACACCATCCGTGAAGTCCAGGTGAGCGAAGCCGGCGCCGTGCAGCCGATGCCGCGCATGTACGCGGCCAAGGCCATGATGGCCGATTCCGCGCCGGTGCCGGTAGAGGGCGGCAAGGCCCAGGTCACGGTGACGGTAAACGGTTCGGTGCAGATGCTGAAGTAAATCCCGCGCGTCCGGACCAGGACGAACCACACACGGGTCAAACGGGCCTCTTCCGCGCAGCGGGAGAGGCCCGTTTTCCTATGCGCGAGCCGTGCTGCCAACGCGCAGCCGCTCCACGATGCGGGCGTAGTCCTCCGGTGTATCCATGTCGGTGGTGAAGCGGTCGTGGCTGGCTTCATGGACGAAGACTTCGTCCGGATGGTCGGCGATCAGTTTGCGGCAGCCGGGATTGACGTGCCCCGCCACCACCTCGGCGGCATAGCTGGCGGAAAAGGCGACCGGGTTGCCCCGCTGCCCCGCGAATACCGGGACCAGGATCGAGCCGCGCGGCATGGCGCCGAAGGCGTCCACCAGCTCCCGGTAATCGCCGGCCTCCAGCAAGACCTGGTCGGCCAGGCAGACCAGCACCACGCTGCACGGCAGCCGCAGCGCGGCGACGCCGGCGGCCACCGAGGTCATCTGGCCCTCCTCGTAGCGCGGATTGGRCTGGAAGCCGACTGGCAGGTCCTCAAGCGATTCGATCACCGCGCGGCCCTGGAAGCCGGTCACCACGACAAGCTGTTGCGGTCCCGCCGCAAGCACGGCGCGTACGGTACGCCTGACCGCGGGTTGCCCTGCCACCGGCAGCAGCAGCTTGTGCCTGTCCCCCATCCTCGATGACATGCCGGCGGCCAGCACGACCGCCGAGAAGGCAGGCAGCGCGGTCGCAGTCTCGCTCATGTCGTTCATGTCGTTTCCCGCTGCCGCGCGATCGCCAGGTACTTGCCCGGCTCGCGCTCGAATTCCACCTTGCAGCCGTCGCAGCAGAAATACAGGCGCTGCCCGCCGTAGTCGACAACATACTTCGCAGAAGCGATATCGATCTCCATCCCGCAGACCGGGTTCACGTAGCGCACCGGCATCGGCTCGACCGATGCCATCGACTCGCACGGACGCACCACGGGCAGCTTGTCGGCCGGCCCCGCGCCCGACACCTCGGCCGCCCGCTCCTGCTCCAGCAGGCGGCGCAGCATCACCAGTCCCGCGACCGCGCCCAGCGCGATCTCCTGCGGGGTCCGCGCATGGATACAGGGTCCGGCCGGCGCATGCAGCGCGGCCAGCCGTTCCGGGGCGATGCCGCGCGCGCGCATGGCCTCGCGCAGCTTGTCCGCCTTGCGCTGGCTGGCTACCAGCAGGACCGCCGCTGCAGGGCTGCGCATGGCGGCTTCCAGGGCATCCTCGTCCCCGTCGCCCTGAGTGGCCACCAGGACTAGTTGCGGATCCAGCAATGCAAAGGCCGCATCGTCGAAGCCTTCGATGACACGCGGCAAGCCAAGCGCGGCGAGCGGCACGGTTACCTTCGCCGCGGCGGCAACGCTCAGCCCCATGCGCTGCGCGAGCACGCAGGCCTCCAGCGCGGTGGGCGTCGCGCCAAGCACCAGCACCACGGGCGGCGGCAGCGTCGGCTGGATGAACAGTTCGATGGTGCCGTTGCTCGCGCACGGCATGGCGTGGTTTTCCACATCCGCCTCCGGCGCCGCGGGCGCGTTGCTGATGCGAAGCAGCTTGGGCTGCCCCGAACGGATTGCCTCCAGCGCGGCCTGGATCACGATGGCGCGGGAACAGCCGCCGCCAATCCAGCCGTGCAACGCGCCATCGGCTTCCACCAGCGCCTGCGCGCCTACCCAGGCCGAGGTAGGCGGCTGCGCCCGTATCACGGTGGTGACGGCGAACGGCAGCGAGGCTTCGATCAGCCGTTGCTCTAGTTGCAGGAGAGTATCGTCGTTCATTGCTTCATTGCAGAATGGACAGCACTTGTGGCAGCACTTGCTGAAGACTTGCGAGATCGCGCGCGCCGGCCAGCAGGTCGATATACGGCAGCGCTGCCAACATGCCGGCGCTGGTCAGCGTAAAGCCGGGCTGGCCCGCGAGCGGATTGAGCCAGACCAGGGTGCGGCAACGCCGCCGGATCCTGTGCAGCGACTGCCGCAGCAACGCCGGCGCGCCGGCATCGTAGCCGTCGCTGACGATGACGACGGCGGTGCGCGAGTGCAGCAGCGCCGCGGCATGCTGCCGGTTGAATTCATCCAGGCTTTCGCCGATGCGCGTGCCGCCCGCCCACCCCGCCGACAGAAGCGCCAGCCGCTCCTGCGAGCGCCAGGGATCCGGATCGCGCAGCGCCTGCGCGATACCCACCAGCCGCGTATGGAAGATGAAGCAATGCACGTCGGAAACGCGCGCGCTCAACACCCGTGCAAGCCGGAGAAAGAAGAAGCTGTACAGGCTCATCGAGCGGCTCACATCCAGCAGCAGCATGATGCGGGGACGCCGCCGCTGCGGGCGCCGCCAGGCCAGGTCCAGCGGCAGGCCGCCGCGCGACACGCTGCGTCGGATCGTCGACGGCATGTCGATCACGCGGCCGGACACGGCGCGGCGTTCGCGGCGTGTCTGTATGCCGCGCAGCCGCTGCGCGAAGCGCCGCATCGCCTCGTCGATGGCGAACAGTGCATCGGGCTGGTTGAGATGGCGAAAATCCGCGTGGGCGAGCGAGGCCTCGTCCGAGACGCCGCGCGCGGCCGCGCTGCCCATACCGGTCGTGTCGTCGCCATATCCACCGGGTGCCAGCGGCGTGCCTTCGCTGTCGTCGGGCCGGCCGCCGTCGCGCTGCCGCGCCATGCGGCCAGCGCCGCCCGCATGGGCCCGCACCAGCGCGCGGCGGTTCGGCCTGAGGAAGTAGGCGTCGAACAGCGCATCGAAGCGGCGCCATTCCTCGGCGCGCGAGCACAACAGCGCGCGCAGGCTCCAGCGCAGCAGCTGGCTATCCATCTGCCCCATGCGCTGCGCCACCTCCATCGCGGCGGCCATCTCGCTGCTGGTGATGCCAAAGCCGTTGGCGCGCAGCCATCCCGCGAACCCGGCATAGCGGGATTCGAGCATGGCACCGAGACTTTGCGCAGGCGCCCGTTCGTCGGCGCAAGGGATGGCGGTCAGCATGCTGCGGCCAGCTTTTCCACGACCGGACGGGTCAGCCCGGCCTGGTCCGCGCGCGTCTTGACGAGGGCGGAGAGGGAATCCATGATCCGCTCGACGCCGCCGGCGTCGAGCGCGCTGATGCCCAGCCGAAGCAGGGCCGACACCCAGTCGAGCGTCTCGGCAAGGCCGGGCCGCTTCTGCATATCCATCTGCCGCAAGGCCTGCACGAACTCGACGACCTGGCGCGCGAGCTTCTCCGGCACCTCCGGCACCTGCATGCGCACGATCAGCAGTTCCTTGTCGAAGCTCGGATAGTCCACATACTGGTACAGGCAGCGGCGGCGCAGCGCATCGGAGATCTCGCGCGTGCCGTTCGAGGTCAGGATCACGAAGGGACGCTCCGCCGCGCGGATCACGCCGAGCTCCGGAATCGACATCTGGAAGTCCGACAGCAACTCCAGCAAGTACGCTTCAAACGCTTCGTCCGTACGGTCTATCTCGTCGATCAGCAGCACCGGCGCCGGCGTCGTGGTGATCGCCTCCAGCAATGGCCGCTTCAACAAGTAGCGCTCGGAGAAAATGTCCTGCTCCTTGTCCGGGACCGGGCGTTCGTCCTGCTCCAGCAGCTTGATCGCCAGCAACTGGTGCTGGTAGTTCCACTCGTAGAGCGCCGAATGCGCGTCCAGCCCTTCATAGCACTGCAGGCGGATCAGGCGCGTGTCCAGCAAGCGCGCTAGCGCTTTCGCGACCTCGGTCTTGCCGACGCCCGCCTCGCCCTCCAGCAACAGGGGACGGCGCATCTCCATGGTCAGCAGCAGGGTCGCCGCGAAGCTGCGCTCGGCAATATAGCCATGCCGCTCCAGGCGCTGCTGCAGCGATATCACGTCGTTCATGCGGCCGGTGGTCATGGCGGGCTCGGGCATCCGGTCAGGTGGCCTTGCGGGAAAAGATCCCGCGCACCCAGTCGCGCAGCATGGCCCAGGCAAGCGCCAGGCCGTTCAACCCGGCTTGCGGCGCGGCCGCCTCCGGCACGGGGGTATCGGCGGCATCCGCAGCGGGCCGTGCCCGCGGCGCCTGCACAAGCGCCGCGAAATTGGCAGCGAATTGCTTGAGGATCTGGTCCCCCACCGCGTTCATCATCCGTCCGCCAAACGCGGCCGCCTTCCCGCTCATTGTCACCTCACTCCTGCCGGCCAGCTCGCAAGCCGCGCCTGCCGCCCGCACGGTCGCGAGCAGGTCCATCGACGCGGCGGAAGAGCCCGTCGAATCCGCGCCCTTGCCGGCCAGATGCAGGCTTCGCGCGGCCGGATCGAGGCCAAGCACTTCGATATCGCCCTTGAACGACATCGTGGCGGGGCCGAGTCGAACGACAATCGTCCCCTTGTAGTGCGTGGCATCCACGCGCTCGGTGATCGTCGCGCCCGGCATGCACGCGGCCACGGCCTCGACGTCCCGCAGGGAATGCCACGCGGCATCGACCGTGGATGCCAGCGGAAATACCTTTTCGAGTACGACTTTCATCGGGCTGTCCTCGAGTTCGTGAGCCGCCGCCGGCCACCGCACGCGGCGCGATGGCGGGCTCCTGGCGTCAGCGCTCCGCCAGCCCGAGCGCGCGGCTTTGCTGCCAGACGCGATAGGCGCTGTGGGGCATGTTCATATGCGTGACACCCAGGTGCGCGAAGGCATCGACCACCGCCGAGGTGAAGCACGGGATCGAGCCGACGTGCGGCGATTCGGCCACGCCTTTCGCGCCAATAGGGTGATGCGGCGACGGCGTGACARTGAAATCGGTATCCCAGTGCGGCGTTTCGATCGCGGTCGGGATGAAGTAGTCCATCAGCGTGGCGCCCAGCAGGTTGCCGGCTTCGTCGTAGGGCATCTCCTGCCCCATCGCCACGGCGAAGCCCTCCGTCAGCCCGCCGTGGATCTGCCCTTCGATGATCATCGGGTTGATGCGCGTGCCGCAGTCATCCAGCGCGTAGAAGCGGCGCACCCGCGTCTCGCCCGAGTAGCGGTTGATATCGAGCACGCAAACGTAGGCGCCGAACGGGAAGGTGAAGTTGGGCGGATCGTAGTAGTCCACCGCTTCCAGCCCCATTTCCATGCCTTCCGGCACGTTGTTGTAGGCGGCCCATGCGACCTCCTTCAAGGTCTTGAACTGTCCGGGCGAACCCTTCAGGGCAAAGCGGTCCAGGTCGAACTCGACATCGTCCGGGCCGACCTCGAACAGGTGCGCGGCGATCAGCCGGGCCTTCTCGCGGATCTTGCGCGCCGCCCGCGCCACCGCCGCGCCGGCAACCGGCGTGGAGCGCGAGCCGTAGGTGCCAAGGCCGTACGGCGCGGTGGACGTATCGCCCTCCTCCACCTGGATCACCGATGCCGGAATGCCGGCCTCCGAAGCAATGATCTGCGCGTAAGTCGTCTGGTGGCCCTGCCCCTGCGTGATCGTGCCCATCCGGGCGATGGCCGAGCCGTCCGGATGCACGCGGATCTCGCACGAATCGAACATGCCGATGCCGAGGATGTCGCACGACTTCGACGGCCCCGCGCCGACAATCTCGGTAAAGGTGCTGACACCGATGCCCATCAGCCACTCGGCATGCTTGTCAGCCCGCCGCGCCGCCTGCTCGGCGCGCAGCGCGGGATAGTCAACGGCGTCCAGTACCTTGCGCAGCGCGGTTTCGTAATCGCCGGAATCGTACTCGAGCCCCAGCGGCGTGAGATACGGGAACTGGTCCTTGCGTATGAAGTTGCGCAGCCGCAGTTCGGTCTTGTCGATGCCAAGCTTCAGGGCCAGCACGTCGAGCATGCGCTCGATCAGGTAGACCGCCTCGGTGACGCGGAACGAGCAGCGGTAGGCCACGCCGCCAGGAAACTTGTTGGTGTAGACGCCATCGACCGAGACGAAGGCGTTGGGGATCGCGTAGGAACCGGTGCACACATGGAACATGCCCGCCGGCCACTTGGTGGGGTCGGCGCACGCGTCGAAGGCGCCATGATCCGCGACGACATGCACGCGCAGTGCCTTGATGCGCCCGTCGCTGTCCGCGGCGAGTTCGCCCTGCATGTGATAGTCGCGGGCAAACGCGGTGGTGCTGAGATTCTCCGCGCGCGATTCGATCCACTTGACCGGCCGCCCGAGCACGATCGATGCCACGATGGAAACGACATAGCCGGGATACACGCCAACCTTGTTGCCGAAGCCACCGCCGATATCCGGCGAGATGATGCGGATCTTCGACTCCGGGATGGCGGACAGCAGGCCAACCACCGTACGCACCACATGCGGCGCCTGCGAGGTGATGTAGACCGTGAGGTCCCCGCGCGCCTTGTCGTAGGACGCCACGCAGCCGCACGTCTCCAGCGGGCACGGATGCACGCGGGGATACAGCATGTCCTGCGTCACGGTGACTTCAGCGTTGTCGAACACGCGGTCGGTCTTGTCCTTGTCGCCGATATTCCACGTAAAGATGTGATTGGGATGCCTGCGCGCGCCATGCGCGCCCGCCTGCTTGTCGCGGATGTCCTCGCGGATCACCGGCGCGTCCGGCGCCAGGGCTTGCAGCGGATCGACCAGCGCGGGCAGTTCCTCGTATTCCACTTCCACCAGTTCCGCGGCATCGGCCGCGACATAGCGGTCGTCGGCCACGACGAACGCCACCTCCTGGTTCTGGAAGCAGACCTTCTCGTCGGCCAGCACCGCCTGCACGTCGCCGGCCAGCGTCGGCATCCAGTGCAGCTTGAGCGGCTTCAGGTCATCGGCGGTCAGCACCGCGTGCACGCCGGGATGCGCGAGCGCGCGCGACTTGTCGATCTTCTTCACGCGCGCATGCGCGTACGGGCTGCGCACCATCACGCCGAACAGCATGCCCGGCATCTTGATGTCATCGACATAGGTGCCCTTGCCCTGCAGGAAGCGCGGATCCTCGCGGCGCTTGCGCGAACAGCCCATGCCTTCCAGCGCGGCCACGCGCTCGGATTCGGCATTCATATTTCCCATCATGCTTCTCCGTTGCGTCGATGTTGGATGACGGCGGGATCACTGCGTCTCGCCCATCAGCGGATGCGAGGTCTGGACCGCCTCGCCGCGCAGCTTGCGCGCGGCGTACTGCACGGCTTTCACGATGTTCTGGTAGCCCGTGCAGCGGCAGAGGTTGCCGGCCATCCAGTAGCGGATCTCCTCCTCGCTCGGGTCGGGGATCTCCTGCAGCAGCCGGTGCGCGCGGATCAGCATGCCGGGCGTGCAGAAGCCGCATTGCAGCGCGTGCTCCTGCATGAAGGCTTCCTGCAGCGCGTGCAGCTCGCCGCCTTGCGCCATGCCTTCCACGGTCAGCAGGTCCGCGCCCTCCGCCTGCACCGTCAGCACCGTGCAGGCCTTGACCGACATGCCGTTCATGTCGACCGTGCAGGCGCCGCAATGCGAAGTCTCGCAGCCGATGTGCGGGCCGGTGTGCAGGCACCGCTCCCGCAATGTGTGGATCAGCAGTTCGCGCGGCTCGACCACCACGTCCGTGTCCTTGCCGTTCAGCCTGAACGACACCATCGTCTTTTTGCTCATGTCGTGCCTCCGGAACCTGCTTATCGGCTTACCGTATCGCCAGTTCAGTGCGCGGCGCGCGAATAAGCAACGCGCAGCGCGCGCTGCGTCATCTCACCCGCCATCGCCGTCTTGTATTCGACGTCGCCGCGCAGGTCCTCGGCCGGGTCGCAGATGGCCATCGCCAGCCGCGCGGCCTCGGCAATGGCGGCATCGTCGAGCGGTTTGCCGCGCAGGTATTGCTCTGCGTCGCTGGCCCTGAGGGCGGTCGGCGCGGCATTGGTCAGCGCGATGCGCACATCCTCCACGGTCTCGCCGCGCATACGCAGCATCACCGCCGTGGCGGCGGTGGCGAAGTCGCCGGATTTGCGCTTGAGCTTGGCGTAGCAATGGCCGCTGCCCGTGGCCCGCACCGGAATGCGGATTTCGGTCAGGATCTCGTCCGCTTCGAGCAGCGTCATGTAGGTGCCGAGAAAGAAGCCGTCGGCCGGCACCACGCGCTCGGCAAGCTTGCCCGCGAGCACGAACGAGGCGTCCAGCGCGATCATCAGCGCCGGATGATCGTTGCCCGGATCGCCGTGCGAGATGTCGCCGCCGAGCGTGCCCCGGTAGCGCACCTGCGGGTCCGAGATCTGGCGCGCGCCTTCGACCAGCAGAGGGCATTTCTCCTGCAACAAGGCCGACCAGATCAGCTCGTTCTCGGTCGTCATGGCACCGATGCGGATCTCGCCACCGTCCTCGCGAATGCCCTTGAGTTCCGCCAGCTTGCCCAGGTCGATCAGGTGGCCGGGCTCGGCGAAGCGCAGCTTCATCATGGGCAGCAGGCTGTGGCCGCCGGCAAGAAGCTTGGCGTCGTCGCCGTACTCTCCGAGCAAGGCGAACGCCTCCGGCAACGTCTTCGGCAAGTGATATTCGAACGGACGAGGTATCACATCGGTCTCCTTGTCATGCGCCAGTTCCCGTCCAGGCCAGCGATGCCCCGGGCGCGCAGTGTTTCTTGCAGCATTTCAGAATGCACCGCAGCAAAGCAATTTGAATTCCCGAACGGCCGTTTTGCCTGCGCCAGGCGTCGGAAACTTGCACGAAATGCAGGTTGCACATACAACAGAAATGCACAAGGGAAATGCCGGGCCAGGCGCACGAGGGGCCCCATGAATGACCAGGAGATGTGAATGGACCGCCATGCGCCCTTCACCGTGACGACGCCCGATGCGCGTCGCCAGGAGACGTTCCAGCACAAA
The DNA here is from genome assembly GCF_056397325.1 of Cupriavidus sp. 05N39. Taxonomy (NCBI): domain Bacteria; kingdom Pseudomonadati; phylum Pseudomonadota; class Betaproteobacteria; order Burkholderiales; family Burkholderiaceae; genus Cupriavidus; species Cupriavidus sp. 05N39. Next base: position 179,634 of record NZ_JBFTNE010000004.1, on the reverse strand, counting down.
CTGGAGCAGTTCAATCCGGGCATCGTCTGGCTCGATGCGCAGGGGCATGTCACCGCGTTCAACGATGTGGCGATGCAAATCCTGGGCCCCGCCAGCGAGCAGTCGCTGGGCGTCAGCCAGGACAAGCTGATCGGGATCGATGTGTTGCAGTTGCACCCGGAGAAGAGCCGGGAGAAGCTGCGCTTCCTGCTTCAGGCGGAGGACGCCAGCGGATGCCCGGTGAAGTCGCCTCCGCCGCTCGCCATGATGATCAACATCCCCGACCGGATCCTGCTGATCAAGGTGTCCAAGATGACGGCCTCGGGCGGTATCTGCGGCACCTGCATGATTTTCTACGACGTGACGGATCTCACGACGGAACCGGATGAACAGCGCGCGGGCGGCAACGTGCCGTCGCCGCGGCGGCTATTCAAGATTCCCGTGTACCGCAAGAACCGCGTGATCCTGGTGGACCTGAAGGACATCGTGCGGTTCCAGGGCGATGGCCACTACACGACGATCGTGACCAGGGACGAGCGCTACCTGTCCAATCTCTCGCTGACGGATCTTGAGCATCGCCTGGATGACAGCGTCTACCTGCGCGTCCACCGCAGCCATATCGTCAGCCTTCCGCACGCGATCGAAGTGATCCGGTCGGAAGAGCATATCCAGCTGGTGATGGACGATGCGGAACACACGCTGGTGCCGGTGAGCCGGTCGAAGGCCACGCAACTGAAGGAGTGGCTCGGCGTGACCTGGTGAGCCAGGCCGGCATGACAGCGAGGCGGCGGCCCTGACCGCCGCCTCGCAGGCTTACAGCGCCGCGAACTGCTGGCGCAGCACGTTCTTCTGCACCTTGCCCATGGTGTTGCGCGGCAGTTCATCGACCAGGTGCACGCGCTTGGGCACCTTGAAGTTGGCGATGCGGCCCTTGAGCGAGCCGATCAGGATGGACTCGTCGAGCTCCGCGCCCGGCTTGCCGACCACCACCGCTACCACCGCTTCGCCGAAGTCGGCATGCGGCACGCCGATCACGGCGCTTTCCGCCACGCCCGGCATCTCGTCGATAAAGCTCTCGATCTCCTTCGGATAGACGTTGTAGCCGCCGGAGATGATCAGGTCCTTGCTGCGGCCGACGATGGTCAGGTAGTCGTCCGGCACCTTGCGCTCGCCGGCCTGGCTGACGATGGCGCCACCAAAGCGGCCCACGTCGCCGGTCTTGAACCAGCCGTCCTCGGTGAACTCTTCCTGCGTCTTTTCCGGCATGCGCCAGTAGCCATGGAACACGTTGGGTCCGCGCACCTCCACGTTGCCGATCTCGCCGGCCGCGCAAACCTTGCCGTCGCCATCCACCACGCGCACGGAAACGCCCGGCAGCGCCTTGCCGACGGTGCCGCCGATGCGCTCGCCGGCATCCGCCTCGTAAGGGTTGGAGACCAGCATCACGGTCTCGCTCATGCCGTAACGCTCCAGGATGGTGTGCCCGGTACGCTCGCGGAAGGCGTCGAAGGTCTCCATCAGCAGCGGCGCCGAGCCGGACACGAACAGCCGCATGCGGCGGCAGGTATCGTCGTCGAAGCGCGCCTCCTGCAGCATGCGCACGTAGTAGGTGGGCACGCCCATCATCACGGTGGAACGCGGCAGGAATTTCAGCACCTGGGCCATGTCGAGCCTGGGCGCCCAGATCATCTTGGCGCCGGCCAGCAGCGCGCCATGCGAAGCCACGAAGAGGCCGTGCACGTGGAAGATCGGCAGCATGTGCAGCAGCACGTCGTCGCTGCGCCAGCCCCAGTATTCGTGCAGCGTCTTCGCGTTGGAAGCGAGGTTGCCGTGGCTCAGCATGGCGCCCTTGCTGCGCCCGGTGGTGCCCGAGGTGTACAGGATGGCGGCAAGATCGCCGGCGCCGCGCGCCACGGTGGCGAAGCTGTCCGGCTGCGCGGCGGCGCGGGACAGCAGCGAGCCCGAGCGGTCGTCGTCCAGCGTGAACACATGCTGCGTGCCGTGGCGGAACGCCACTTTGGAAACCCAGCCGAAGTTAGCGCTACTGCACACCACCACCGCCGGCTCCGCATTGCCGACGAAATAATCGATCTCGGCCTCCTGGTAGGCGGTATTGAGCGGCAGGTAGACGTAGCCGGCGCGCAGCGTGGCCAGGTACAGGAACAGCGCCTCGGGCGACTTCTCCACCTGCACCGCCACGCGCGCGCCCTCGGGCAGCTTGAGCGCGGTCAGCAGGTTGGCCATCCGGGCGGTGGCGCGGTCGAGGTCGTCCCAGCTGTAGTAGAGGCCGTCGTGGGTCTCGATGCAGCAGGCACTGCGATCCGCCGGAAAGCGGGATTCAAATAGGGCGAACAGGTTGGCGTTCATGTTGCGGAAGATAAAAAACGGAATCGGCAATAGCATGGGCATCCCGATCAATAGCCGGCAATGATAGGCCCGTTGCTACTGCCCGGTAAAGCGCGGCGGCCGGCGCGCCAGGAATGCGGCCACGCCTTCGGCATGGTCGCTGCTGCCGCCATAGCGGAAGTGCGCCTCCAGCTCCGCCGCGCTCAGCGGCTCGGGGGCCGGCGCGAGACGCCGGATGCTCTCCTTGTTGATACGTGCAGCCAACGGCGCGCCCGCGACGATACGCTTCACCGTGGCGGCCACTTCCTCGCCGAGCGCCGTGGCCGGCACCACGCGCGTCAGCAGCCCCTTGTCGCGCGCCTCGGCGGCGTCGAACACGCGCCCCTCCAGCAGGATCTCCAGCGTCACCGCGCGGCCAGCCAGGGCCAGCAGCCCCGTCAGTTCGCCGGGGGCCATGGGAAAGCCGAGACGGTTGATCGGCACGCCGAAGCGACTGTCGCCGGCGGCGATGCGCAGGTCGCAATGGCAGGCGATCTCCAGCCCGCCGCCCACGCAAACCCCCTCGATCATCGCCACCGTGGGATGGAGGCAGCCGGCGATGGCGGCCAGTGCCGGCGCGATCACCGCCACGTGATAGCGGCGCAGCGCGGCGGCGTCGCCCCGCTCCCCGGGAAACTCGGCGATGTCGGCGCCGGCGGCGAAGTTGCCATCGGCGCCGCGTATCACCACGCAGCGCAGCGACGGATCGGCCGACAGCTGCGCAAAACCCTCCGCCAGCGCGCGCCACATCGCCACCGAGATCGCATTGAGCTTGCCCGCATGCGACAGCGTGACGGTGGCCACGTCACCGTCGCGCGCGAACTCCACCGCGCCGCGTCTACGATGTCCTTGGGCGTGCCCTTGGGCACCCACATCGCATACCAGGTGGAAACTTCATAGTTGGGCACACCCGCCTCGGCGGCGGTTGGCACATTCGGGAAAGCGGCCGAACGCTTGGAGGAAGCCACCGCCAGCGGCTTGATGCGGCCGGCGCGGATATGCTGGGCCGAGGAGCCGAGCCCGTCGAAGTCCATGTCGACCTGGCCCGCAATCAGGTCGGACAGCGCAGGACCCGCGCCCTTGTAGGGAATATGCGTGATGAAGGTCTTGGTCTGCAGCTTGAACAGCTCGCCCGCGAGGTGGTGGGAGGAGCCATTGCCGGCCGAGGCGTAGTTCAGTTTGCCAGGGTTCTTCTTGGCATAGTCAATCAGTTCGCCCAGCGTGTTGGCGCTCACCTTGGCCGGGTTCACCACGATCACCTGCGGTGGCTGCGCGATCACCGTGACGGGGATGAAATCCTTCTCGATGTCATAGTCGAGCTTCTTGTAGAACGACGGCGCAATGGCATGATGGGCGCCGCCGATAAACACGGTATAGCCATCCGGCGCGGCCTTGGATGCAATGCTGGCGCCCACCGTCCCGCCAGCGCCACCGCGATTGTCGATCACGAACTGCTTGCCGAGCTGCTTGGAGAGCTGGGCGGTAAGGGGACGGGCGAAGGCATCGGTGCCGCCGCCGGCGGGGAACGGCACGATCACGGTGATCGGCTTGGACGGCCAGGTGTCGGCCTGCGCCACGGGAGCAACCGCGCCGAGACCCGCGCCAAGCGCGCAAGCCAGCCCTGCCAGTTGAAACTGACGACGATTCATGAACCTATCTCCTCTCTCTTATGCTGCGGAAAGTCAAATGAAGGACTGCTGAATGGCCCGTGAAAATGGCCCTGTTTACGACCTGACGAGGGTCACAACAGCTTGCTCACCGCGCGACTGATCCGCGGGTTGCCGTTGCCGAGGCGAACCAGATTGTCATCCAGCGCCTCGGTCGCGTAAAGGTAGTTCACCATCATGCCGCACGACTGCGCGCGCCCCTTGCGCGACAGGTCGGCGGCCCAGTTCAGGCGCTCCACGCAGGCGCCATTGCCCAGGTGGAAGCGTGCCACAGGGTCGGCCGGCAGCGCCTGCTGGCGCTCGCGCACCAGGTAGTGCGCGGCCAGCGCCAGCGCTGTGTCGCGCACCAGTACGTCCTCGGAATCCGCCGGCAGCGCCGCCAGCCAGCCTGCGCCGTCGGCGGGCGGGGCGCCGTGCCGCTCGCTCCAGCGCGCCAGGCGCTTGTCGCCCAGCACCTTGCCCACCGACTCGCCGTCGCGCTTGCGCAGCCAGTCGGCAAAGCCGGGAATTGGGGACAGCGTGGCGAACTGCTTGAGCTTGGGAAACTCGCGCTGCAACTCCTCGATCACGCGCTTGAGCAGGAAATTGCCAAAGCTCACGCCGCGCAAGCCCGCCTGCGTATTGGAGATGGAATAGAAGATGGCCCACTTCACGCGGCGCAGGTCTTCCAGCGGCGCGGCCTCGTCCAGCAGCGCATGGACGTTTGCCGCCATCTCGGGCACGAAGGCCACCTCGACAAAGATCAGTGGCTCGCGCGGCATGCGCGGATGGAAGAAGGCATAGCAGCGCCGGTCCGAATCGAGCCGGTTGCGCAAATCCGCCCAGGAGGCGATCTCGTGCACGGCTTCGTAGCGGATCAGCTTCTCCAGCAGCGAGGCCGGCGAGTCCCAGGTGATCGGCTGCAATTCGAGCAGGCCGACGTCGAACCAGTTGGAGAACAGCGCTTCGAGATCGTCGTCGAGCGGGTGCGGGCCCGGCACGCGCTTATGCCAGCGCAGCATGTCGGCGCGCAAGCCGATCAGGAAATGCAGGCCGCACACGCTGGCGCCCTGCTGGCCGTGCAAGGCGGCCAGGCGCTTGAAGAAACGGATGCGCGCGGTCGACATGGCTTGCGGCAGGCCGGCGGCCGCTTTGGCGGCCTTGCCGTCCTCGCCCGCCTCCGTGCTGCCATTGGCCGCGACTTCCGCCAGCACGGCGAGCATGGCCTGGCGCGCATCGTCGCCCGCCGCCTCGTACTCGGCGCGCCAGGTCTGCGCGGCGGTGTTGGCGGCGCCGTCGGTCAGGCGCGCGTCAAAGCACAGGCGCAGTTGCTCGCGCTGCCTGCGCAGCACACGGGCCGGCAAGGTCACGGGCCCGGCGTCCGCCTTGGCAGCGATGCCGGCATCGGGCCTCGCGTTGCCATCGCGCTCGCCCTTGCGGCCCCACCAGCGGCCGAAGCGCGACAACAGGGTCTCGCCCGAGGGCTCGGGCCCGCTGAGGGGAGCACTGACGGGAGCACTGGCTTTCTGTTCGCTGTTGCTGAGGGTATCCATGGGGTACCTGCTATCGATGGATGGATGAACCGGCGCCCGCGGCGGTATCCGCGGGCGCCTGCAACTCTGCCGCGTCCAGCGCCCTGAGCGCGGCGCGCTGGCGCAGCAAGTGTGTCTTCATCAGGGTTTCGGCGCCCTCGGGATCGTGCGCCTTGAGCGCGGAGAACACCGACAGATGTTCGGCGCAGGATTCGCGGATGCGGCCCGGCAGCTTCAGGCTCTTGTGGCGCGACAACCGCAGCACCTTGCGCAAATCGCTGATCAGCCCAGACAGCCAGCGATTGCCGGCGAGCTGCTGGATCGCTTCGTGGATCTGGTAATTGGTTTCGTAGTAGGCGTCGATATTGCCGCCCTGGGCGTATCGCGCCAGATCGGCATGCAGGCTCTCCAGGGCCTCCAGGTCGGCAGCGGTGGCGTTACGCGCGGCCTCATAGGCGCAGCGCCCTTCCAGCAGCGCCATCAGCGGGAAGATCTCGTCGAGGTCCTGCTCGGACAGCGCATTGACGAAGCAGCCGCGGCGTGGCTCCAGCCGCACCAGGCCTTCGGCGGCGAGGACCTTGAGCGCCTCGCGCATCGGCGTGCGCGAGATACCCATCGATTCGGCCACGCTGGCTTCGTCGATCCAGGCACCCGGCATCAGCGCGTGCTCGTCGATCATGGTGCGCAGGCGCTCCGCCACCTCGAGGTACAGGGCCTGCTGGATGATGCGCATGGTGCCTCCGGATGGAAGAATGCAATGGCATCGGGATGGCCTCGGATGTGTCTTGCCAGGCCCAATAATTCATAATTATGAATAACGGTGGCGCAATGACAAGACAATTCGATGCTGCGCAGCGGCATGCGCAGCGTGCGCCGCTCATGTGACAAGGCGCGTTTTGGTTGCTGAAGCAGGCTGCGGAAGCACTTCGCCAGCGCCCTAGCCACCTTCCAGGCCACGCTCCGCACCGGTCGCACGGCGCCTCCAGCGCAGGCCGTTCAGGCGCCGCACCAGCCAGCGCTCGCCCTGGCGCTCGCTGACGCGGCGCAGCACGCGCGCGGATCGCCCACCGCCCCAACCTAGCCGGCCTGCCGCAGGATCTTGCGCGCGCGCTCCAGTACCGGCCGGTCCACCATCTTGCCGTCGACCGCGAGCGCGGCGCCCTGCGCACCGGCGGCGGCGGCCACGATGCGCCGCGCCCAGGCCCGCTCCCGTTCCGACGGCGCCAGCCCGGCATGCACCTGCGCCACCTGCTGCGGATGGATCAGCAGCTTGGCGCCAAACCCGAAGCGCCGCGCGCGCGTGGTCTGCCGGGCCAGCTCCACGGCATCGCCGATGGCCGTGCAAACCCCGTCCACCGGCGCCGGCAATCCCGCCGCGCGCGAATGCATCACCAACCTGGCGCGGAAATAGTCCAGCGGCTCGTCCTCGTCCGCCACGTCCAGGTCGAACATCAGGTCGATGCTGCCCAACAGCAACCGCACCACGCCGGCCGCGCGGCTCACCGCGCGCAGGTCGGCAAAGCCCGCAGCGGTTTCCATCAGCGGATAATAATTGGCGTGCGGCAAGGCAAGCGCCAGCGCGTCGAGGGCGGCGGCATCGGCCTTGGGCAATACCAGGTCACGCGCCCGCCGGGCGCGGCACCAGTCCAGGTCCCCCGCGTGATATTCGCTGTCGGCGGCATTCACGCGCACCAGCAGAGACACGCCGGCGGCGGCCGCCCGGGCCTGCCACTGTAGCCAGGAACCGGCCAGGCCCTCGCGCGCCGACGCTTTGGCGTCGGGCGCCACCGCGTCCTCGAAATCGACAATGACCGCATCCGCCCCCGAACCGATCGCGCGCCCGATGCGCTCGGGGTGCGTGGCGGGCACGAACAGGTAGCTGCGGGCGGGCGCCCTGATGGCAGCAGCGTCGCTCATACCACGCCCGCGCCGTGCAGCGCCGCCACCTGCACGGGCGTCAGGCCAAGTTCGGCCAGCACCGCGTCGGTATGTTCGCCCACCGCCGGCACCGGGTCCATGCGCGCCTCTTGCACGCCGGGCGGCAGCAGCGCGGGCACGGGGCCGGCGGGCGTATCGACCTGGCGCCAGCGCGCTCGCGCGGCCAGTTGCGGATGCGCCCAGACATCGGCCATGGTGTTCACGCGCGCGTTGGCGATGCCGGCTGCTTCGAGCCGCGCGGTGACCTGCTCGGCGCTGAGCGCGGCAAATGCCTCCACGATGCGCGCGCGCAGCGCGGCGCGGTTGGCGCTGCGCAGGGTGTTGTCGGCGTAGTCGGGATGCGTGGCGAGCGCCGGGTCTTCCAGCACGCGCTGGCAGAAGGTGTTCCACTCGCGTTCGTTCTGCAGGCCCAGCATCACGGTCTTGCCGTCGCCGGTGGGGAAAGGGCCATAGGGATAGATGGTGGCATGGGCGGCGCCGGCGCGCGGGGGCGGCTCGGCACCGTCGAAGGCGTAGTAGAGCGGGAAACCCATCCACTCCACGGTGGATTCCAGCATCGAGATATCGATGCGCTTGCCGCGCCCGGTCTGGCCGCGCTCGATCAGCGCCGCCAGGATATTGCTGTAGGCATACATGCCGGCGGCGATGTCGGCCACCGAGGCGCCGGCCTTTACGCCCTCTCCGGGCGTGCCCGTGACCGAGACAAAGCCCGATTCGCTCTGCACCAGCAGGTCATAGGCCTTCTTGTCGCGGTAGGGACCGTCGGCGCCATAGCCGGAGATATCGCAAACGATCAGGCGCGGAAAGCGCGCGCTCAGCGCCTCGTAATCAAGCCCCAGACGCGCCGCCGCACCCGGCGCCAGGTTCTGCACCAGCACATCGGCGCGCGCCAGCAGCGCGTCCAGCACTGGTGCCGCCTGCGCGTGCTTGACGTCCATCGTCACGCTCTCCTTCGAGCGGTTGGTCCACACGAAGTGCGAGGACAAGCCGCGCACCCGGTTATCGTAGGCGCGCGCGAAGTCGCCCACGCCGGGGCGCTCGATCTTGATCACGCGCGCGCCGAGGTCGGCCAGCTGGCGGGTGCAGAACGGCGCGGCAATCGCCTGCTCCAGGGATACGACGGTGATACCTTGCAGCGGTTGGGACATGGCTGGACTCGTTGATGCTTGGGTACGTGGGGGTGGAGGCCGGCGGCGCGAAAGCGCGAAACCGGCCGGCCAGCCCACAATCTAGCGCCTGGCGGCATCCGCTGGGAAATAGGGAATGCCTAGTCGCCCATAAGTAGAATAAATACCTCACACGGGAAACGCCAAACCAAGGACACCCAATGGATATCCGCTCYATGCGCTACTTCGTGGCCATCGTCGACCACGGCAGCCTGACCCGCGCCGCGGAAGCGGTGTGCGTGGCGCAGCCGGCGCTGAGCCAGCAACTTGCCGCGCTGGAGGCCGAATACGGCGTGCCGCTGGTGCACCGCGGCCCCAAGGGCGTGAAGCCGACCGAGGCCGGCAAGACCCTGTACCGGCATGCGCGCACCATCCTCAAGCAGGTGGAAAGTGCCGGCGCCGACGTGCGTGCGGCGGGCGCCGAGGTCTCCGGCGCGGTGGCCATCGGCTTGCCCACCACCGCCGCCGCGGCCTTTGGCATGCCGCTGATCCGGGCGGTGCGGGCGCGCTACCCGCAGGTACGCCTGCAACTGTTTGAGAGCATGAGCGGCTACATCTCGGAGCTGCTCAACAACAACCGGCTCGATTTCGCCATCCTGTTCCGCGACACGGCTTCGCGCGCGGTGGAACCCGAAATGCTGGCCAGCGAGTCGCTGTACCTGATCGGCAACCCGCCCGAGGCGCCAGACGCCGCCGGCCGCCGCCGTGCCCGCCGCGACACCATCGCGCTCAGGCAACTGGCGGGCGTGCCGCTGGTCCTGCCGAGCGGCTCGCAGGGCCTGCGCGAAGTGCTGGAGCGCGGCTTCGCGCAGGCTGGCGCGGCACTCAATGTGGTAGCCGACCTGGACTCCCTGCCCTTCCTGCTGGGCGCAGCGCGCGAAGGGTTGGCCTGCACCATCCTGCCGGCCTCGGCGGTAGACCCGAGCGATGCCGCCATGCCCACGCGCCTGATCCTGCCCGAGTTGCGCCGCACGCTTTCGCTGTGCTGGCCCCGCGCGCTGCCGCGCACGCGCGCGGCGGAAGCGGTGGCCGAGATCCTGCGCGAGATCGTCGACGCGCGCATCGCCCAGGGCGGCTCGCTCAAGCCAGCGCCGGGCGCCGCCCAGCCAGGCTCAGCGGAATAAATAAATCTTATGGCGGTAGTCGGCGATTGAATTTCTCCGGCGCAAAACCCTCGTGTAGAGTCGCTGCCAGCGACAGGCAAGGCGTAGCCATCGGCAGGAAAAGACTGCTATGCCGCCATCCCAACATCGAGGAGACACCATGCAACGCACCCGCCATGTCCTGGCCGGCATCGCCGCGGCGATTTCGCTGTTCGCCGGCGCCGCCGCGCAGGCCGAGACTTATCCCGCCAAGCCTATCCAGATGATCGTGCCGCAGGCGCCGGGCGGCACCAACGACATCGTCGCGCGCCTGGTGGCGGCCGACCTGTCGCAACGCCTCGGCCAGCAGGTGGTGGTGGAAAACCGCCCCGGCGCCGGCGGCAATATCGGCACGCAGACGGCCGCGCGCTCGGCGCCCGACGGCTACACCCTGCTGATGACCATCAGCAGCACCCAGGCCATCAACCCGTCGCTGTACCGCCAGGTGCCGTTCGATCCGGTGCGCGATTTCGAGCCGATCTCGCCGGTGGCGAGCGTGCCCAATGTGCTGGTGGCCAACCCCGCCTTTCCCGCCAGGACGCTGCCCGAACTGATCAGCATGGCCAAGGCCAAGCCGGATTTCTACCGCTATGCCTCCGCCGGCAACGGCACGCTCAACCACCTGCTGGGCGAAATGCTCAACAGCATGGCCGGCATCAAGCTGGAGCACGTGCCCTACAAGGGCGTGGCGCCGGCGCTCAACGATGTGCTTGGCAATCAGGTGCCGCTGGCCTTCGCCAGCCTGCCCTCGGTGCTGGCGCATATCAAGGCCGGCAAGGTGCGCGCGCTCGGCGTCAGCTCCGCCAGGCGCTCGCCGTTCGCGCCAGACATCCCGGCCATCGGCGAGACCGTGCCCGGCTACAGCGGCGACCTGTGGGTCGGCCTGTTCGCGGTCAGGGGCACGCCGAAGGAAGTCACGCAAAAGCTCGCGCAGACCATGCAGGCCGCGCTCGCCGACAAGACGCTGCGCGACAAACTGGCGGCGCAAGGCGCCGAAGTCCTCGCCGGCACGCCGCAGCAGTTCGGCGCCATGCTCAAGGCCGATCTCGACAAATGGGCGGTGATCGTGAAGAAGTCCGGGGCGCAGGTGGATTGACGACGCTGCCGCCTGGCTGATCAGCCAGGCTGGCCATTCAACTATCGCGCCGAGAACATCACCCAAAGGTCCGTCGGCATCATCGTAAAGCCGAAAGCCTCCCCGACCGGGCCCGACTCGGGCGCGTGGCGGATGTCAAAGTTCTGGCAGACCATCGAAATCGCCGCCTTGGCCTCCAGCAGCGCGAGACTGCGTCCGGGGCACAAGCGCGGTCCCGAGCCGAACGGCACGAAGCCGCTGCGATGCTGGGCCGCCGGAGTGGCGCCCAGCAGCCAGCGCTCCGGCCGGAACTCGCGGGCTGCGGGAAAGTTGTGCTCCTGCAGTGCATTGGGCCGGTTCACCAACACCAGCAGCGTCCCGCGCGGCACCCGGACGCCGCCCACTTCCACGTCTTCATTCGGTTCCAGGAAGAAGAGCGGCGCGACCGGCTTGAGCCTCAACGACTCGTGCGCGACCGCCTCCACGTACACCAGCCTGGCGGCATCCCGCATGTCCTGCAGGACGTCCGCCTGCCTCAGCACTATCCCCACCTCCTCCTGCATCCTGCGCTGCACCTCCGGGTGGCAGCACATGAAGTACATCATCCAGGCAACGGTATTGGCGGTCGTATCCTCGCCCGCTACGAGTATCGTGAAGATATTCGCGAACAGTTCCTCGTCGTCCAGCGGCGCCTGCCCCGTCTGCTGGGCCACCAGCATCGCCTCCAGGAAATTGGCCGGCTGCGCGGCAAGCTCCGGCGCCCGCGCCAGCCGCTCGCGGGCCGCGGCGATGAACTCGCCGATGATCTGGTGGATTGCCGCGAGGGCGCGGTCGAACGAGCGATCCGCCGGGAGCCTGACATAGTGCCAGTACGGGAATGGCGCATTGACGCGCCGGTTCACCATCGGCAGGATCTGTTCGAGATGCTGCTGGATGACCTCGCCCTCGCGCTCCAGCGTGTTGATGTCGTAGCCGAAGGCCAGGGCGGTTGTCACATCTACCGTGTAGCGCATCAGGTCGTGCTGCACATCCACCCGCCGCCGCTGCGCGGCCGCCTTATGCCAGCGCCGCTCCAGCCTGCGCGTGACGCTGGCCAGCATCGGCAAGAAGGCACGCAGCCGGTGCGCGTCCAGCGCCTGCGCCACCGGCCGGCGCTGCCTGCGCCATACCTCGCCCTCGGCGGAGAACACGCCTAGCGCGCCCATCTCCAGCGCCACCGCCTCCAGCGCGCCGATACGGCGATAGGTCGCGGGCCGGTCGCGGAGGATCTTGTCGATCAATACCCCTTCGGCGATCACCAGGGCTGGCCGGTTCGCCATGCGGACGCAGAACAGGGGGCCGAATTCCTCGCACCATTGCTCGAAGACGAGATGCATCCGCTGCTGCTGCCATTGCAACTGCAGCGCGCTGCCCAACCAGGGCAGGCCTTTCGGACCGGGAAGCTCCGAGAGCGAGCGCAGGCCGGGGCCCGGGCCTGGGGATGGCGCTGCCGGATCCGGCAGCGCCTGCAGGCGCTGCCACGCAAGGATCTCGTCGCGGTCCGCCATGACCGCGCCGTCCTCGATGACGGCGGCAAACCGCTTCAGGCAGATTTCGGGCCGCTCGACAACGGTGCCGGTGCCGCAGTCGAAGCGCCAGCCGTGGCCGCGGCAAGTGAGCACGCCATGCTCGATGGCGCCTTCGGCCAGCAGCGTGCCCCGGTGCGGGCAATGCCCCTGGTAGACCAACGCGCCGCCGCCGTGCCCGATCACGACGAGATCCACGCCGTCGACCCTGGCAGGCAACGCAACATCGTCGCGCAGCTCCGAAGCGGCCGCGAGGCGCACCCGCGTCGAGGAAGCCTCGGGTCCCGCAGCCTCACGCGCCATTTCCATCGATTTCTCCCCTGGCCGGACTTCAAGCCAGACGGCATGCGCCGCTGAAACCGCCACTGTCCGGCTTGCGACGGCAGTGGCGCACATCGGCGTGGCAGCCTCTGCGGCAAACAGCCCGCCTGAAAGCAAGCATATACACCGCCAGCAGTCCTGCCCAAGCGCCGTTGACGCGCCTGCCGGGGCCACCGTGCCGAGACCACGCGGCCATCACATTAGCGTCGTCGACGCACAGGCGCGGCCAAACCAATGGGGCGGACCCATAAGAAAAGCGGGCCTCGGCCCGCTTTCTTCAATCCGCCGGCAGAAGTGGCAGAGGTCAGCGCACTGAAGCCTGCGCCGCGTGCCCGCGGCGGTTGGCCCAGACCAGCATCGCCACGCCAGCCAGGATCATCGGCAGGCTTAGCCACTGGCCCATGGAGAAGTTAAGCGCCAGCAAGCCAAGGAAGTTGTCCGGCTCGCGCGCGAACTCGGCGAGGAAACGGAAGCCCCCGTAGCCGATCAGGAACACGCCCGACACGGCGCCCATGGGCCGCGGCTTCCTGGCGAACAACCACAGGATGATGAACAGCGCCACGCCTTCGCCGGCGAACTGGTAGAGCTGGGAAGGATGGCGTGGGATGTTGTCGCCGGCCTGCGGGAAGATCATGCCCCAGGGCAGGTCGGTGGCGCGGCCCCACAGCTCGCCGTTGATGAAGTTGCCGATGCGCCCGGCCGCCAGCCCGCAGGGAATCATCGGCGCGATGAAGTCCGTGACCTCCATCCAGTGCCGCCCGCGCAGCTTGCCGAACAGCCACATCGCCACGACCACGCCCAGGAAGCCGCCGTGGAAGGCCATGCCGCCCTCCCACACCTTGAAGATCTCGRGCGGATGGCTCAGGTAGTAGTCGGCCTTGTAGAACAGCACGTAGCCCAGCCGTCCGCCCAGGATCACGCCCAGCACGCCGAAGAACAGCATGTCGTCCAGGTCCTTGACGGTCCAGCCCTGGGCCGCGATATGCGGCTGGCGGATGCGCAGGCGGCCAAACCACAGGAACATGATGAAACCGGCCAGGTACATCAGCCCGTACCAGCGGATGGCAAGCGGGCCGAGATGAATGGCGACCGGATCGAATTGGGGATGAATCAGCATGTGTGCCGTGGAATTGGGTTGAAGGAAGACCGCCGCAGACAAATTCGAACAACAAAATATGAAATACGCCCGGACGGTATCGGATGTCAGTGTTCAGCCTGCGGCCGTGCCGCGCGCCGGATGGCTACATTCGTGCCGGGCTCCGTGCCCGGCTTTATGCCAGCCAATTGCGTCAGCGTCATGGCAGACGCCAGCGCACCGGCAATCTCGATGAACGACCTCAGCACCGGGCTCACGCTGCCCGCTCCGGCCTCGCGCCACACCAGGCCGGTCTCGATATCGGGCCCGGCGTCGCGCAACGGCAGGTAGGACACACCGGTACGGCGAAGGTTGCAAAGCGACGCCGGCACCAGCGCCACCCCCATGCCGGCCGATACCAGGCTGACGATGGTCTGCATCTGGATAGCCTCCTGGGCAATGACCGGCGTAAGGCCTTCGCGCGCATAACAGCCCGTAATGATGTCATAAAACGCCGGCGCGCTTCGCCGGGGGAAGATGATGAGGGGCTCGTGCGCCGCATCCCTGAGGGAAACGCCGGCTGCCCCGGTGCCCTCCCCCGTCCCCGCGCGCCAGCCTTCCGGCACCGCCAGCACCAGCGGCTCGCGCACCAGCGGCAGATAGGAAACGCCATGCGGCATCGCCGGCAACTGCGGGCGGATCACCAGCCCGGCGTCGATGGTGCCCTCCATCAGGGCCTCCAGCTGGATATCGCTGGTGGCCTCGCGCAGCTGCAGTTGCACATTGGGATGGCGCGCGCGAAAGCGCCGCAGCAGGTCGGGCAGGATGCCGTAGTCGGCCGTGCTGACAAAGGCCAGCGAGAGCGTGCCGGCCTCCCCGCGCGCCAGCCGCTGGGCCAGCCCCGGCAGCGCGGCGGCGTCCGCCAGCACGCGCCGCACCTCGGGCAGCCATTGCTGGCCGGCCGGCGTGAGCGCCACCGAGCGCCGCGTGCGGGCGAACAGTTGCACCCCGATCTCCTCTTCCAGTGCCTGGATCTGCTGGGAAAGCGGCGGCTGGGTCATGGCCAGGCGCCGCGCGGCACGGCCGAAATGTAACTCCTCCGCCACCGTCACGAAGTAGCGCAGCTGGCGCAGGTCCACATCGGCTCCTGATATGTTTATCGACTCAATAAAGGTTGAATAATATATTTGACAGCATAAAAGGCAAGCGGCATGCTCTCGTCCACAACATGGCAAGAGCCTGCCCGGTCCCCGGCTACCTCGGGGCGCCCCTCGCAGGCCGGCACATTCCCCCGGAGATTCCCATGGCATACAACAAACGTTCGCAGAACATCACGCAAGGCGTGGCGCGCTCCCCCAACCGCTCGATGTACTACGCGCTGGGCTACAAGAAGGAAGACTTCGACAAGCCGATGGTGGGCATCGCCAACGGCCACTCCACCATCACGCCGTGCAACTCCGGCCTGCAACGGCTGGCCGACGCCGCCGTGGACGCCATCAAGGCCGCCGACGCCAACCCGCAGATCTTCGGCACCCCGACCATCTCGGACGGCATGTCGATGGGCACCGAGGGCATGAAGTACTCGCTGATCTCGCGCGAAGTCATCGCCGACTGCATCGAGACCGCGACCCAGGGCCAGTGGATGGACGGCGTGGTCGTGATCGGCGGCTGCGACAAGAACATGCCGGGCGGCATGATCGCGCTGGCGCGCACCAATGTGCCGGGCATCTACGTGTACGGCGGCACCATCAAGCCGGGCAACTGGAAGGGCAAGGACCTGACCATCGTGTCGTCGTTCGAAGCCGTGGGCGAATTCACCGCCGGCCGCATGAGCCAGGAAGACTTCGAGGGTGTCGAGAAAAATGCCTGCCCATCGTCGGGTTCGTGCGGCGGCATGTACACCGCCAACACCATGAGCTCCTCGTTCGAGGCGCTGGGCATGTCGCTGCTGTACTCGTCGACCATGGCCAACCCGGACCAGGAAAAGGTCGACAGCGCCGCCGAATCGGCGCGCGTGCTGGTCGAAGCCATCAAGAAGGACATCAAGCCGCGCGACATCATCACGCGCAAGTCCATCGAGAACGCGGTCGCGCTGATCATGGCCACCGGCGGCTCCACCAACGCCGTGCTGCACTACCTGGCGATCGCCCACTCGGCCGAAGTGGAATGGACCATCGACGACTTCGAGCGCATCCGCCGCAAGGTGCCGGTGATCTGCAACCTGAAGCCCTCGGGCCAGTACGTGGCGACCGACCTGCACCGCGCCGGCGGCATCCCGCAGGTCATGAAGATCCTGCTCAAGGCCGGCCTGCTGCATGGCGACTGCCTGACCATCACCGGCCGCACCCTGGCCGAGGAACTGGAAAACGTGCCGGACACCCCGCGCGCCGACCAGGACGTGATCCTGCCGATCGAGCGCGCGCTGTACAAGGAAGGCCACCTGGCCATCCTGAAGGGCAACCTGGCTCCGGAAGGCGCGGTCGCCAAGATCACCGGCCTGAAGAACCCGGTCATCACCGGCCCGGCCCGCGTGTTCGAGGACGAGCAAAGCGCCATGGACGCCATCCTGGCCGACAAGATCAATGCCGGCGACATCCTGGTGCTGCGTTACCTGGGTCCCAAGGGCGGCCCCGGCATGCCTGAAATGCTGGCCCCCACCTCGGCCATCATCGGCAAGGGCCTGGGCGAGTCGGTCGGCTTCATCACCGACGGCCGCTTCTCGGGCGGCACCTGGGGCATGGTGGTCGGCCACGTGGCGCCGGAAGCGTACGTGGGCGGCAACATCGCGCTGGTGCAGGAAGGCGACTCGGTCACCATCGACGCGCACAAGCTGCTGCTGCAACTGAACGTGAGCGACGAAGAACTGGCCAAGCGCCGTGCGGCATGGAAGCAGCCGGCACCGCGTTATACGCGTGGCGTGCTGGCGAAGTTCTCCAAGCTGGCTTCGACGGCAAGCAAGGGCGCAGTGACGGACTGAGGCTGAGTGCTTTGGCGCCGGAAAGGAAAAGCCCGCGAGCGATCGCGGGCTTTTTTTTGTGCGGCGGAGACTCGAACACCCGCCTGGCCTGTTCGTCGGCTTCGTTCCGTGCCTGGGGCTTTCACATGCCGCCCGGATCCCGCTCAATTTCTTCCAGCGTGGCATCCAGCCACTCCACCAGCCGGGCCTCCAGCGACTGCGTCAGTTCCGACGCCAGCTGCGCGGTCAGCGGGGCTAGCCGCGATTGCAGCGTGGCCTCCGTATGGGCCTCCACCACCTGCGGCCACTCGGTGCGAAAACGCATCATCACGCGCGTCAGCAACTCGCTGCGCACCGCGCGCAGTTCGTCCGCGCTGGGCGGCGGGCTGGCGTGGGCTGCGGCATGGGAAACCGAATAGGCACCGTCCCGGGCGGATGGGGTGGGCTGGTGCAGCGCGGGCACCTCGACGGCGGGAATGCCCGCCCCCGCCTCGCGCGGCACGACGACATGGGTCAGCGCACCGGGCCAGCTGATATCGGGAGCGGGCTGGGCATGGCTTCGGCCGCCAGCCTCGGCTTCCGACCGGGCGACCGTGCCCGCGCCCGGCCCGTCCTGCACCGGCGGCCTGGCGCCGTCGGCAGGCAGGTCGATCACCTCGGTCAGCAATGGAATGCTGTCGTTGGGCCCGATGCGCGGGATCACGCGCGAGGTGGTGCGTTCGGTCATGCGGCGTCCCCCTTGCCCTGGCTGGCCTGTGCGATATCGTGGTGGGCCAGCGCATAGCCACGTTCGCGGTAAAGGCGGAAACGCTCGCGCCCCGCGGCCCGGTCGCCGGCGTCGCTGCCGACCACCTCGATCATGCGCTCGAAACTGGCGAATTGCGCGGGCGTCTCAACACTGAGGTTGATCAGCAACTGGTGATGCGGGGCCTGGTCCAGCCTGGCTGCCAGCACGATCGGCGTCACGCCGGCATGCGGGCTGTCGACGCCGCAATGGGGCAGGAAATCCAGCGCGGAGAATGTCCACAAGCGCGCATCGAGCTGCGCCAGCTGCTCCGGCGCGCCGTGCACCACCAGCTTCTGGCCGGCGCCGTAGGCCTTGCGGATCAGCCGGCAAGCGTAGCCGAGCTTGTCGGGCACGTTGCTGTGGAAATCGATACGCGTCATGGGTGAAAACCAATCCTGTGAAGATGAAACCGGGCGGGCCGGCGCCGGAAGGCGGCGCCGGCCCGCCCCGCCGTCAGCCGGCGCGATCCATCAGGAACTGCGTCAGCAACGGCACCGGACGGCCGGTGGCGCCCTTGGCGGCGCCGCTCTTCCAGGCCGTGCCGGCGATGTCCAGGTGGGCCCAGTCGTACTTTTCGGTATAGCGCGCCAGGAAACAGGCCGCGGTCACGCTGCCGGCCGGGCGGCCGCCGATATTGGCCATGTCGGCGAAGTTGGACTTGAGCTGGTCCTGGTAGTCATCGTCCAGCGGCATGCGCCAGGCGGTGTCCATGGCCTTGCGGCCGGCTTGCAGCAGTTGATCCGCCAGGCCGTCGTTGCGGGCGTAGAGGCCGCTGTTGACGTGGCCCAGCGCGATGATGCAGGCGCCCGTCAGGGTTGCCACATCCACCACGGCGGCCGGCTTGAAGCGCTCCACATAGGTCAGCGCGTCGCACAGGACCAGGCGGCCTTCGGCGTCGGTGTTGAGTATCTCGATGGTCTGGCCGGACATGCTGGTGACCACGTCGCCGGGCTTGGTGGCGTTGCCGGACGGCATGTTCTCGCAGGTGGGGACCACCGCGATCACGTTCAGCTTGAGGCCCATCTCGGCCACCGCCTGCAGCGTGCCCAGCACCGAGGCGGCGCCGCACATGTCGTATTTCATCTCGTCCATGCCCTCGCCGGGCTTGAGCGAGATACCGCCGGTATCGAAGGTGATGCCCTTGCCCACCAGCACCACCGGCGCCTGTTTGGCCGAGGCGCCGTCGTAGCGCAGCACGATGAACTGGGGCGGCTCGACGGCGCCCTTGGTGACGGCCAGGAAGGCACCCATCTTGAGGGCTTCCAGCTGCTTGCGGCCCAGCACTTCCACCTTGAGCTTGTGGCGCTTGGCGATGCCGCGCGCGGTGTTGGCCAGGTAGGTCGGGGTGCAGATATTGGACGGCAGGTTGCCCAGGTCCTTGGTCAGCTCCATGCCGTTGGCGATGGCCGCGCCGCGCACCACGGCCTGGGCCGCCGCTTTGGCGTCGGCCGCGTCGACCGTCAGCACCACCTTGCGCAGGCCAGGCAGCTTGTCATTGCCGTTGCCGGCGCCGTTGCCCTTGGCGTTGGCGCGCTTGAGCCCGGGATGGCGCTCCAGCAGGCGGTAGCCGGCTTCGCGGATCAGCGTGACGGTGGTAACCAGGCGCCAGGCCAGGTCGCGGGCATTGCCGGCCTGCTGGGGCGCCTGCTGCTGGGCGAGGCACCACAGCACATTGGCGGCACGCGTGCCGGACAAGGCACGCAGGGAAGTGCGCACGGCTTCGGCGAATGCCTTGTCGCCGAACTCGGCTTCCTTGCCGAATCCCACCAGCAGCACGCGGGCGGCGCCCACGCCGGCCACTTCGTGCAGCATCAGCTGCGTACCGCGCTTGCCCTCGAAATCGCCGAGCTTGACGATGCGGGACACCAAGCCCTTTGTCGCCACGTCAAGTGCCTTGGCCACGCCGGCCAGGCTCTGACCTTCAAACAGGCCCACTACCAGGCAATCGGTCTTGGTCGCCAGGAAACCATTTTGGCCCGCTTTGCTCCAATCCAGGGCTTTTGTGCTAAATTCCATCGCGCTTCCTTCCAGGGGCTCGTCCACCACGAAAGCTCCTATTATCCGCGATTTGCTGCCGGCGGTCCGCTATGCTTGCTAGCAAGCACCTCCGGCACCGACATCGCCCGCGCCGGCCGGCAGCCCGGAACCGACTCCGCATGATCTTTCAACAAGCCTTGCGTCGCGAGCTCGCCTACACCGCCGGCGCGGTGTTCCTGGTCATGCTGACTTTCATGCTGACCTCGCTCGTCATCCGTATCCTGGGCATGGCCGCCAACGGCAAGGCCAGCCCCAACGACGTGCTGATGCTGATCGGCCTGGCCACCATCGGCTACCTGTCCATTTTGCTGTCGGCCACGCTGTTCATCTCCACCCTGATCGTGCTCACGCGCTGGTACAAGGATTCGGAGATGGTGGTGTGGTTCTCGGCAGGCATCTCGCTGCGCGACCTGGTCAAGCCGGTGCTGYAGTTTGCCGCGCCCTTCATCATCCTGTCGCTGCTGCTGGGTATCTTCGCCTGGCCGTGGGCCAACCAGCAGACCTCCTTGTTCCGCGACCGCTTCGAGCAGCGCGGCGTGCTGTCGATGATCGCCGCCGGCCGCTTCATCGAGCCGGCCAAGGGCAACTATGTGCTGTTTATCGAAGGCATCGACGCCGACATGAAGTACGCGCGCAATGTCTTTGTCGCCAACGCCGAAGCCGACAAGATCGGCGTGGCGCTGGCCCACCAGGGCCAGTTCCAGACCCTGCCGAACGGCGACCGCATGGTGGTGATGGAAAACGGCCGCCGCTATGCCGGCACGCCCGGCAAGCTCGACTACCGCATCGTCGAGTTCGACCAGTACGCGGTCAAGGTGGACAGCAAACCACCCGAGGCGGAAGGCGACATCCCGACCAAGAGCCGCGACACCATCGACCTGCTGCGCAACCCCACCAACGAGAACCTGGGGGAGTTGCTGTGGCGCCTGTCGCTGCCGCTGCTGGCCTTCAACTTCGTACTGATCGCCATCCCGCTTGCCTATGTCAACCCGCGCCTGGGCCGTTACACGCCGCTGGTCTTCGCGGTGCTGATCTACCTGACCTACAGTAACTTGATCAATCTCTCGCAGGCCTGGGTGCGCTCCGGCTCRATCCCGTTCTCCCTGGCCTGGTGGCCATTCCACCTGCTTGCCCTGCTGGGCGCGGTGATGCTGTTCCGCTACCGCCAGAACCGCAGCCTGGGAGGCTGGCGTGCCGTCTTCGGCCTGCCCCGCAAGGGCGGCAACACGGGGAGCCAGGCATGAGGGTATTGCGGGTCTACGAGCGCTATTTCGGGCAGCTGATCTACGGCGTTTTCGCCTTTATCCTGTTTGCGGTGCTGGCGCTGTTCGTGTTTTTCGACATGCTCAGCGAACTGGAGAGCGTGGCCGGACGCTACACCTCGCTGGTGGCGTTCTTCCACGTCATCCTGCAAGCGCCCACGCGCATCTATGAGGTGCTGCCGATCGCCGTGCTGATCAGTGCGATCTATGTCTTCTCGCAACTGGCCAGCCAGTCGGAATACACGATCTTCCGGGTGGCCGGCCTGAATACGCGCCAGGCGCTGTTCTCGCTGTTCAAGCTGGCGGTGCCGCTGGCCATCGCCACGTTTATCTTCGGCGAGTTCATCGGCCCCAAGGCCGAGCAATACGCGCAGAAGATCAAGCTGGAAGCACTGGGCGCCACCGTCTCCGCGGGTTTCCGCTCCGGCGTGTGGGTCAAGGACCGCGACCGCGACGCCACCTTGGGCCATGAGGTCACCCGCTTCGTCAACGTGGCCGGCCTGCGGCCCGACCAGAGCATCACCGGCGTCACCATCTACGAATTCGACCAGCAATACCGGCTCAGCGTGATCCGCGTGGCCAAGGAAGGCCGCTACCAGGGCAACCAGTCCTGGCAGCTCACCGGCGTCACCGAAACCCATTTCCTGGATTTGCCCAGGGGCGAGCCGGGCAAGGCCGACACCCTGGCGCCGGTCTTCCGCGGCGAGCAGCGAAGCGTACCCAGCCTGGCCATGCGTTCCGAACTGACGCCGCAGATCCTGTCCGTGCTGCTGGTGGAGCCCGAGCGCATGTCCACGCTGGACCTGTTCCGCTATATCCGCCACCTGCGCGACAACAAGCAGGACACCCAGCGCTATGAAATCGCCTTCTGGAAGAAAGTGATCTACCCGCTGACCCTGTTCGTGATGGTGGCGCTGGCCCTGCCCTTCGCCTACCTGCACGCGCGGGCCGGCGCCGTGGGCGTCAAGGTGTTCGGCGGCATCATGCTGGGGCTGTCGTTCCACCTGTCCAACACGCTGTTTTCGCACGTGGGGCTGTTGCATACCTGGCCGCCGATCGTCTCGGCGCTGATACCCGGCACGCTGTACCTGCTGGTGGCGCTTGGCGCGTTGCGCTGGGTGGACCGGCATTAAGACCCGCATCGAGGCCCGAAGATGACCGCGACCCCCGCCCCCCTTGCGCGCCAGGCCCTGGTGCTGTTCGGCCACGGTGCGCGCGACGTGCGCTGGCGGGAGCCGTTTGACCGGCTGCACGCCAAGCTGGCCGCTGCCTTGCCGGACAGCGCCGTGCGGCTGGCGTTCCTGGAACTGATGACGCCTTCGCTGCCGGACACGCTGGCCGAACTGGCTGCGGCCGGCGTTGCCGATATCAATGTGGTGCCGGTCTTTTTTGGCCAGGGCGGGCATCTGCGGCGTGACCTGCCGGCACTGCTCGACGACTGCCGCCAGCGGCTTCCGGGGGTGACGATCCGTTGCGCCACGGCGGTGGGAGAGGATGAGAGCGTGCTGGATGCGATTGCGGCCTACTGCGTGGGGACGCTTGCCAGCAGCAAAGTCTGACGCAGGCGCGCCACGAAAGCCCAAAGAAAAAGCCGGACAACGCCACCTACGTTGTCCGGCTTTTTCACATCGCGCCCACGATTCAGGCTGCGCGAGTTTCCCCGTACGACACGCCGCCATCGGCATCCTGCGGCACCGCCTCGCTGGCCCGCGAAGCCAGCGCCTCGCCAATCATCAACAGGCTGGGATGGGTCGGATCGATCCATGCCGCCGCCTCGCCCGCCGCCATCTGGCGCAGCGTGAACTGCCTGCTGCGCTGGTGCGCCGACGTCGCGGCCTCGACCACCCAGGCGGGCGTGGAAGCCGGCTTGCCATGCGAGATCAACTGCGCCGCAATGGACGCGGCCTGATCGCGGCCCATGTAATACACCAGCGTATCGGCCTTCACATCGGCCTCCACGTCGACCGTGTCGGCTGCCTTGGACTGCGTCGCAAAGGCCACGCTGCGCGATACGCCGCGCTTGGTGAGGGGCTTGCGGATGGCGGACGCGGCCGCCAGCGCGGCGGTAATGCCCGGCACGACCTCATACTCGATGCCAGCTTCTTCCAGCGCCTGCAATTCCTCGTCGGCGCGGCCGAACAGCATCGGGTCGCCGCCCWTGAGGCGCACCACGCGATCATGCTTGCGGGCCTGGTCGACGATCTGGCGGTTGATGAACAACTGCGCGGTGGAGCGTTGCCCGCACCGCTTGCCCACCTCGATCAGCTGCGCCTGCGGACACCATGCCAGCATCTCGGGCGACACCAGCGCATCGTGCAGCACCACCTGGGCTTCGCCCAAAAGCCGTGCACCGCGCACCGTAATGAGGTCCGCGGCACCGGGACCTGCCCCGATCAGGTAGACCTTGCCCATGCCATGCTCCTTCGCGTTCGCTTGATCAGTTCATTCGCCTTAAGCGAACGCACGGATCATGCCTGCGGCCACCGTGTGGTTGGTCGCCTCGTCGATCAGCACGAAAGCGCCGGTCGCCGGGTTGTCGCCGTATGCATCGCAGACGATGGGCTTTTGCAGCGAGATCTGCACCGAGCCGATATCGTTCAGGCCGATGTCGTGGCGGCCGGTTTCGTGCAACAGCGTGTGCACATCCAGCACGCGGTCCACAGACGAGACGCGCGCAAACACGCTGGCCGTGGTGTGCTTGAGCACGTACTTGCGGGCCGGGTTGAGCGATTCGTCGTCGAACCAGCACAGGTCGGCGGTCAGCTTCTTGGCCGAAACGCTGTCCGCGCCGGCGGCAACGAACATATCACCGCGTGACACATCCACATCTTCCGACAGGCGCACCGTGACGGTCTCGCCTACGCTGGCCGATTCGGCCACGCCATTGGGCGTCAGCACCTCGGCCACCACGGCATCGCGATTGGTCGGCAGCACGCGCAGCTTCTGGCCCACGCGCACGGTGCCTGCCTCGACCCGGCCGGCATAGCCGCGGAAATCGTCCGCCTGGGCGCCGTCCTGGCGAATCACCAGCTGCACCGGGAAACGCAACGCATCGTCGCCTTCGGACGCGGCTTCTTCCACCGGCAGCGCTTCGAGCAGCGGCAGCAGCGGCTCGCCCTGGTACCACGGCATGGCCTGGCTGGCGTTGACGATATTGTCGCCACGCAGCGCCGATACCGGCACGTAGCGCACGTCCTTCAGGCCCAACTGGGCAGCCAGTTCGGTGTAGGCGTCGCGGATCTGGTTGAAGCGCTCTTCGCTGAACTCGACCAGGTCCATCTTGTTGACCGCCACGATCACATGCTGCAGCTCCAGCAGCTTGAGAATGGCCGAATGGCGCTTGGTCTGGGCCAGCAGTTCGGCGCGGCCGTCGGTCACGGTCACGCGGGTGGCGTCGACCAGCACGATGGCGGCATGCGCGGTGGACGCGCCCGTCACCATGTTGCGGGTGTACTGCTCATGCCCCGGCGTGTCCGCGATGATGAACTTGCGGCGCGCGGTGGAGAAGTAGCGGTAAGCCACGTCGATGGTGATGCCCTGCTCGCGCTCGGCTTCCAGGCCATCGGTCAGCAGCGAGAAATCGATCTGCTCGCCGGCGGTACGCTTGTTCTTGGCCTTGGTCAGCGCGGTCAGCTGATCGGACAGCACAGCCTTGCTGTCATACAGCAGGCGGCCAATCAGCGTGCTCTTGCCATCGTCGACCGAACCCGCGGTGATAAAACGCAGCAGGCCTTGGTGTGTTGCTTGGGTGCTCATGTCAAATCCTTTCTTCTTCCCTCTCGCAGCGCTCGCTCCGGCGCATAGGCGGGAGGCAGCGCTAGGCGCGTGAGGGCGACGTGTACATTGGTACACGAGCACTCTCGCAACGACGCGATGTGCCCGCCTATGCGTCCGGGTTAGAAGTAGCCTTCTTTCTTGCGGCGTTCCATGGACGCTTCGCTCGTCTGGTCGTCCATCCGCGTCGCGCCGCGCTCGGTGATTTCGGTCACGGCCGTCTCGGCGATGATCTCGATCGGCGAGGCCGCAACGCTGGCCACAGGGCAGGTGCAGCTGATGTCGCCCACGGTGCGAAAACGCACCGAGATCACTTCGCTGACGTCGCCGTCTTGCTTCGGCGTGATCGGCGTGACCGGCACCAGCAGGCCGTTCTTCTTCACCACTTCGCGCTGGTGCGCGTAGTAGATCGGAGGCAGCTCAAGCTCTTCACGGGCGATGTACTGCCACACGTCCAGCTCGGTCCAGTTGGAGATGGGGAACACGCGCATCTGTTCGCCGGCGGCCATGCGGGCGTTATACAGACTCCACAGTTCCGGGCGCTGGGCCTTCGGGTCCCACTGGCCGAACTCGTCGCGGAAGGAGAAGATGCGTTCCTTGGCACGCGCCTTTTCTTCATCGCGGCGGGCACCGCCCATCAGCGCGTCGTACTTGTTGGCCTCGATGGTTTCCAGCAGGGTCACGGCTTGCGCGGCATTGCGCGAGTCGGTTTCCTTGCGCAGGCGCACGGTGCCGCGCTTGATGGAATCTTCCACATGGCCCACCACCAGGCGCGCACCGAGCTCGGCCACGCGCTGGTCGCGGAAAGTGATCACTTCCGGGTAGTTGTGGCCGGTATCGATATGCACCAGCGGGAACGGCAGTTYGGTCTTGCGGTCGCCCAGGCGGAATGCCTTGAGCGCCAGATGCAGCATGACGATCGAATCCTTGCCGCCCGAGAACAGCAGCGCCGGGTTGCGGCACTCCGCCACCACCTCGCGGATGATGTAGATGGATTCCGCCTCGAGCTTGTCGAGGTGATCGTTTTGCACTTGCAGCAGGTGCGCCACTTCCGGCGCGCCAGTCAGTTCGTTCATGATGCCCATTTCGTCTGGCCTCAATGCTTGATGTTCTGTTCGTGAAGCCCGCACTCTTTCGAGTCCTTGCTCTCCCACCACCACCGTCCGGCGCGCACATCCTCGCCGGCGCGCACGGCGCGCGTACAGGGCTCGCAGCCGATGCTGGGGTAGCCCTTGGCATGCAGCGCGTTGACCGGCACGTCATGCCGCTTCAGGTAAGCCCACACCTCGGCCTCGCTCCAGTCGGCGAGCGGGTTGAACTTCGGAATGCCGCGCGCCTCATCCATTTCCTCGAACGGCAGCTCCGAGCGCGTCACCGCCTGCTCGCGGCGCTGGCCGGTCAGCCATGCGTCCGCATGCGACAGCGCGCGGTTCAACGGCTCCACCTTGCGGATGCCGCAGCAGCTCTTGCGCAGGTCCACGCTGTCGTAGAACGCGTTCAGCCCGTGGTTCTTCAGGTAGTTCTCGATGGCCTCGGGGTCCGGCGTGAAGCGCTCGATGTCGTAGCCGTAGTGCGCCTTGACTTCGTCCAGCACCGCCAACGTCTCGGCGTGCAGGCGGCCGGTTTGCAGCGTGAACACGCGGATGCCCGCGCGCACCTGCTCGGAGCCGCGCAGGATCGCATCCGTCACCACCATGTCTTCGGCCGCCAGGCTGGAGGCAAAGCGGGCGCGAAAGAAGCTGCCGGCGATTTGCGCCAGGCGCAGGCCAAGCTCACGCTCCTTGGCTTCGAGATCCGCCACGCTGCCGGTGTACTCCGGCGCGGTCCACAGCGCCGGGGGACGCAGCGAAGAGACGGGAGCCTCGACGATAGCAATCTCGCTCATGCCGTTTCCTTGCCCAGCGCTTCGGCGCGGTTGCGGCGGAACAGCGGCAGCGGCTCGTCCACCGATGCCTGGTAGGCCACGGTGAATTCCGTGAAGCCCTTGATGGCGTCGTCGATGTTCTTGTCGGCGCGCACGGCGAAGGTGTCGAAGCCGCAGCGCTTCATGAAATTGAGCTGGTCGCGCAGCACGTCGCCGATGGCGCGCAGCTCGCCCTTCCAGTTGTAACGGGTGCGCAGCAGATAGGCGGTGGAAAAACCACGGCCATCGCGGAACACGGGGAAATCCACCGCCACCACGGCCACGCTGGCAAACGCGGCCTGCGCGTCGGCCGGCTCGTCTTCCGGCGCCAGCCAGATGCCGGTGACGTCGGCCGCGCGGCCAGCCAGTGCGCCGTCCTTGTGCGCCAGCCATGCGGTCAGCGGGAACAGCACGGCGTCCGTGCCTTGCGCGGCGGCGACGATCTGTTCGTCGGTCAGGGCCGCGCCCTCGGCACCGCGCAGCACGGTCCATGCGTCATCGATGATGACCGGGACCGGGTTGGCGCCTTCGCCGCGTTGCAGTTGAATAATCTTTGCCATGTCGTTTATCTCCGGTGCTCAGGCTTCGGCGCGTTCGCGCTGCTTGTCGGCATAGACGCGTTCCTTGAACGGGGCGATGCCGATACGGCCCAGCACGTCGATGAAGCGTTCGTCGTCATGGCGGTTGGCCACGAAGGTGTCGATGATGCGCGACACCACGTCGGGCATTTCGTCGGCCTTGAACGACGGGCCGATCACCTTGCCGATGGCGCTCTTGTTGCCTTGCGCGCCGCCCAGCGTGACCTGGTACCACTCCTCGCCGTCCTTATCCACGCCCAGCACGCCGATATTGCCCACATGGTGGTGGCCGCAGGCGTTGATGCAACCCGAGATGTTCAGCGAGATCTCGCCCAGGTCGTGCACGTAGTCCAGGTTGTCGAAACGCTCCTGGATGGCCAGCGCGATGGGGATCGACTTGGCATTGGCCAGCGAGCAGAAATCGCCGCCCGGGCAGGCGATGATGTCGGTCAGCAGGCCGATGTTGGCAGTAGCCAGGCCAGCCTTCCTAGCCTCCTGCCACAGCGCGTACAGGTCGCGCTTGCGCACGTCCGGCAGCACCAGGTTCTGCTCGTGCGCCACGCGCAGTTCGCCGTAGCCGTAGCGGTCGGCCAGGTCGGCCACCAGGTCGATCTGCGCATCGGTGGCATCTCCCGGGGGCGATGCCGGGCCGGGCTTGGTCGACAGCGTGACCGCGGCGTAGCCGGGCACCTTGTGCGCATGCACGCTGCGGCTCACCCAGCGGGCGAAGGCCTTTTCTTCCAGCAGGTGCTTTTCATACGAAGCATCGGTATCGGCCAGCTTGTCGTAGGCCGGGGGCGCGAAATACTGCGCCACGCGGTCGAACTCAGCCTGCGTGATGGTGGCGGGACCATCCTTGCTGTGCTGCCACTCTTCCTCGACTTCCTGCGCGAACTTCTCCGCGCCGATGGCCTTCACCAGGATCTTGATGCGAGCCTTGTACTTGTTGTCGCGGCGGCCATAGCGGTTGTACACGCGAATGGCCGATTCCACGTACGACAGCAGGTGCTGCCACGGCAGGTCGTCCTTGATCACCGAACCCAGGATCGGCGTGCGGCCCAGGCCACCGCCGGCCAGGATGCGCAGGCGCGTTTCGCCCTGGGCATTGCGGTAGGCGTAGATGCCGATATCGTGCATCTGCACCACGGCGCGGTCGTCGACCGAAGCGGAGATGGCGATCTTGAACTTGCGCGGCAGGAACGCGAATTCCGGCTGGAAGGTGCTCCACTGGCGCAGCAGTTCGGCCAGCACGCGCGGGTCCACGGACTCATCGGGCGCGACGCCGGCGAAGTGGTCGGTGGTGATATTGCGCACGCAATTGCCGGAAGTCTGGATGCCGTGCATCTCGACGCTGGCGAGTTCGGCCAGCACGTCGGGCACGCGCTCCAGTTCCATCCAGTTGTACTGGATGTTCTGGCGGGTGGAGAAGTGGCCATAGCCGCGGTCATACTCGCGCGCGATATGGCCCAGCATGCGCATCTGCTTGCTCGACAGCAGGCCGTACGGAATCGCCACGCGCAGCATGTAGGCGTGGCGCTGCATGTACAGGCCGTTCTGCAAGCGCAGCGGCAGGAATTCTTCCTCGGTCAGTTCGTCCGACAGGCGGCGGCGCACCTGGTCACGGAACTGGGCTACGCGCTCGTTGACGATGCGCTGGTCGTATTGGTCGTACTGATACATGGTGTGGGTCCGTTCAGTATTCGTTGAATTCAGGAGACGAGCTTGATGGCGACCAGCGTCAGCGTGGTAGCCAGCGCGGCGCGCACCAGCCGCTCGGGCAGCGCCCGCGACAGTTGCGCGCCCAGCCAGATGCCGGGGATCGAACCCACCAGCAAGGCCAGCAACAGCGTCCAGTTCACCGTGCCGAGCCAAACGTGGCCCAAGCCGGCAAGCGCCGTCAGCGGGACGGCGTAGGCGATATCGGTGCCAGCCACCTCGGCCGGCTTCATGCGGGGATACAGCAGGAGAATGAGCGTGGCGCCCACGGCACCCGCGCCGATCGAGGACACCGTTACCAGCACCCCGATCACGGCGCCCACCACCACGGTGGCAACCGCCTGGGCACGGCCTTCGAGCTGGAAGCGCGGGTTGCGTGCCAGCCACGCCAGCATCTGCTTGCGGAACAGGAGCGACAATACCGTCAGGATCACCGACACGCCGATGGTCAGGCGGATCGCGTGCAGCCACTGCGCGTTGAGTTCACCGGCGCTCTTGAGCACCAGGATGGCCACCACCGCGGCCGGCAGGCTGCCGATGCACAGGCGGCGCACCACCTGCCACTGCACATGGCCGTGGGCGCGGTGCGCCACCGTGCCGAAACCCTTGGTGATGGCGGCGAAGGCGAGGTCGGTGCCAACCGCCGTGGCCGGCGAGAAGCCGAACAGCAGGGTCAGCAGCGGCGTCATGAGCGAACCCCCGCCAACCCCGGTCAGACCGACGAGGACGCCTACTAGCAGACCGGAAACGGTATAGGCAAGAGACATTGGGGTTCACCAGGCCGGTGAGCGTCCGGGACTGCCTGGAAACGAGGCACGTGCGCGGAGGTTCCGACCGTTCATTAACAAAGTTCGAGAATCGTAATAAACTGGCCTCATATCTCAAACTAATAAGAAGTTGTTTGTTTATACGAACACGGATATATGAACCTGCACCAGTTCCGTTTTGTGCGCGAAGCCGTACGCCAGAACTACAACCTGACCGAAGCCGCAAAAGCGCTCTATACATCACAGCCCGGCGTCTCCAAGGCCATCATCGAGCTTGAGGAAGAGCTGGGCGTGGATATCTTTACCCGCCACGGCAAGCGCATCCGCAGCCTGACGGAGCCCGGCCGCCGCATTCTGGAGTCGGTGGAGAAGATCCTGCAGGAAGTGGAAAGCCTGAAACGGGTGGGCAAGGACTACGCCGCCCAGGACCAGGGCAACTTCACCATCGCCACCACCCACACCCAGGCGCGCTACGCCCTGCCCCGGGTGATCGCGGAGTTTACCAAACGCTACCCAAAAGTGCGCCTTTCAATACAACAGGGCAATCCGACGCAAATCGCCGACATGGTGCTGCACGACCATGCCGACATCGGGATCGCCACGGAAGGGATCTCCGCCGACAAGAACCTGATCTCCCTGCCCGGCTACCAATGGCAGCACGTGGTCGTCACGCCGCCCGACCATCCCCTGCTGGAAAAGAAGCACCTGGCGCTGGAAGACCTGATGGGCTACCCCATCATCACTTATGATCCGAACTTCGCCGGCCGCCCCAAGATCGACAAAGCCTTCGAGCTGCGCCACCTCAAGCCCGACATCATCCTGGAAGCCATCGACGCCGACGTGATCAAGACCTATGTGGAAATCGGCCTTGGCGTAGGCATCGTCGCCGGCGTAGCCTTTGACGCCGAGCGCGACCGCAACCTGCGCGGCATTCCCGCCGGACACCTGTTCGGCACCAATGTGACGCATCTGGCAGTCAAGCAAGGCGCCTACCTGCGCAGCTTTGTGTATACCTTTATTGAGTTGTTCTCCCCGACGCTGAACCGCAAGCTGGTAGAACAAGCCATGTCGGGCGACCACGAGGCGTACGAACTCTGAAGCACCCAATCCAGCGCGGCTGACCGGAACGCCACCAGCCGCGCCATGCCAGCCCTGCCAGGGCGCCCCGGCTTGCCAGCCGGCGCGCGGCGGGGCCGGATCGCCTTGAATGGCCAGCCCATGTTGGCCAGACTTATCCGCACAACCCCATTGGCCGCCATAAGTGGCCAGAAAGAAACTAATGACCGAGCAAGCCACCATCCACTGGACCGAAAACGGCGAAGAACGCAGCGCGAACTGGCGCTCCGAAGCCGGCGCGCCGCCGCCCAAGCGCGTCGTCATCGCCGACGACACCACCACCGGCGACACCGCCTACCGCCTCGCCTGCGAAGGCACCGCCATGCTCTGGCGCGGCGACTTCCAGAACGCCCGCCAGCTGCTGCAAGCGCTGGCCCGCCGCGCCGACAAGCCCAAGAAGGCCGCCAAGGCCTCCAAGGTGCCCAAGGCAAAGCCCACCCCGACCGAAGCCTTCCACCTGCACCGCCAGGCCCAGTCCCAGCGCGCCCGCACGCTCTCCATGCTGCTGCTGCCCTTTGACGCCGACCACCTGGTGCCGCTGCGCCGCTCGCCCGATGTGCGCGAGGCGTGCCTGGAAGCCTATGGGGAAGTCGATGCGCCGTATGTGGCATCGATGCGCGAACTGCTCGGACTGATCGGCGCGCACGAGTGGCGCAAGAAGGGTGTGGAGATTCCCGCGCTCGCTGAACGCATCCATCCGTACTACGGCGTCTTCTCGCCGGTGCGCGGCGAATACATCGATCTGGTCGCCAAGGCCCAGCTACCCGCCGGCGCCCTCAACCTCGCCTTCGACATCGGCACCGGCACCGGCGTGCTGGCCGCCCTGCTGGCCCAGCGCGGCGTCAAGCGCGTGATCGCCACGGACATGGACCCGCGCGCGCTTGCCTGCGCCAGCGACAACATCCACCGCCTCAAGGCGGCAGGCCAGGTGGAAGTGGTAGAGGCCGACCTCTTCCCGGAAGGCCGTGCGCCGCTGGTGGTGTGTAACCCGCCGTGGGTGCCGGCACGTCCGAACTCGCCGATTGAGCGCGCGGTGTATGACCCGGATTGCCAGATGCTGAAGGGATTTATTGCCGGGCTGGCTGATCATCTGGAGCCGAAGGGTGAAGGCTGGCTGCTGCTGTCTGATCTGGCTGAACACCTGGGGCTGCGTTCGCGGGACCAGTTGCTGGCGTGGATTGATGAGGCTGGGTTGAAGGTGCTGGGGCGGTTGGAGGTGAAGCCTAGCCATCCGAAGGCTACTGATATGACTGACCCGCTGCATGCTGCGCGGGCGGCTGAAGTGACTTCGTTGTGGCGCCTGGGTATTAAGTAAGCTGTAGCACGCTGACAAGCCGGGCGGCGCTCGCCGCCTCGGCTCAAAGACACCAGAGCCTCTCAACCTCCGCTCTGTTGTCTCCCCTCTCCCGTCTGCGGGAGAGGGGCGGGGGAGAGGGCGGGAGCTAGCAAGAGCGACGCGTCTCACCCTGCCACAAGCCCCCTCCTCCCCTACCTCAAAGCAATCCTTGCACCCGATTCAAAGCCGCATCCAATTGCCGCTTCAACGGCATCAGCAAGCAATGCAAACCGTGACTGTCTTCTACATCGTCACTGTCGTAATCCAGCAGTTTTAGAACGGAGCCGAGGCCTGCGCTTACGCGTAGCAGGTCGGCGCAGCCTTCCTGGGCGATGATCTGGGCGTCGCTGCGCAGAGCGTCTAGTTGGTACGCTAGCTCCTGCACGCTTAGCTTTGTGGGGGTGTCCGCTGGAAATGTGATGCGGATCAGGTCGGCGAGTAGGTCGGATTGCCGGGAGAGGGTGAGCGTGCGCTCGGGGTAATGCGAGACAGTTTGGAGAGCAAAGCAGTCGCTCCACCGCACGTCGTGCGGCTTGCTCAATGGCCGGTTGTGGCTGCCGGAAGCTGCCATTTGCGCTTGCCGCATGGCAGACAAGCAGCGGCCCCTCCTAAGGTGGGGTTCATTTGCCCCGGTATTCGTCCGTTTATCGTTGCGGGCCCGCATACCGTCAAGGCCCCTTTAACCCATCTGGAAGAAAGACATGAAGCAAAGCAAGATCGCCCTTGTTGCTACCCTCTGCGCCGCTGGCGCTCTATTGACCGGTTGCGAGACGACGAATTCGATCCCTTACAAGGCCTCCCCCGCCAATGTCATCGCCATCCAGCAGAGCCTGCAACCGAAGAAGGTCAGCGTTGCCGACGTCGGTCTGGCGCCGGGCGTCGATGAGAGCCCGCTGTGTCGTCTGAACGGTCCGGTAAGGGTAGCGCCGGGCAAGACGCCATCGCAGTACATCAAGGACGCCTTCCAGGAAGAGCTCCTGATGGCTCAATCCTATGACGTGAAAGGTGCCCCGATCGAGGGACGCATCGAAGAACTAAGTTTCAGCTCCGTGTCGCCTGCGTACTGGCAGATCACGATGGTCGTGAAGTCGACCGCTGACAAGGGCTATAAGGTCTCGGTCAAATATCCGTTCGACACGAGCTGGACTGCCGCCGGCGCGTGCAAAAACGTGGCTGACGCCTTTGGCCCCGCCGTGCAGGAACTGCTGAAGCAGGTTGTGACGAGCCCGCAATTCCCGGCACTGGCCGGGAAGTAAGGCGTTCTGCGGGACAGGCCCTCTCGCTTCGCTCCGGAGGGCGCGGCTGACATGCCGACGGCATGATGTCCGTTGGGCGGGCGCGTCACACTCCCGCGGCATGGCGGCTTGCGGCCGGAAGTTGCGTTTTTCCGTTATCGACCCCAATCCGGTCAGTCCAATTTCTACAAGCCGGCCATTCGTTCGTCGTGGCGTGCAATAAGGCTACTGTCCCAGCGAGAACGAACCGAAGCGGAAAATAGCAACGCCTACGCCAATCGCAGATCCCACAACACATCAAGTACGTGTTGCGTGGAACGCTCAACGTACCCCGCACGATGTGCGATGCCGAGCCGACGCCACAACGCCGGGCGCAGCGGACGCATGACAATGCGGCTGTCGGGCAATGGCGTAGTGGCCTCATGGGGCAACAGCGCCGCGCCGTAACCTGCCGCTACCAGACTCTTGATCGCGTCGTTGTAGTTGAGCTGAATGCGCGGAGCAGGATGGTGCCCCCCGGTCGCGAACCACTCCGCAGTCAGACGCGAGAGACGCGTGGTCGCGTCATTGAGAATCAGAGGTTGGGCGGCGAGCCATTCAGGCGTGACGCGGGCCGGACACCGCCAATGCGCCGGCACAAAGGCCATCACGGGGTCGCGGCGCCAAGGCTTTATCACGAGTCCGGCCACCGGGGGCTGAGGCAGTGCGATCAGCCCAACATCCAGCGTTCCATCCGCCAGTCGGGACAGCGTTTCATGCGAAGTGAGTACTGCAACCTGAATGTCGATAGCGGGATGTTGCTGGCGCAACACCTCAAGCGCTTGCGGCAACAGGTGCGCGATCACGCCAGTCGACGCACCGAGCCGCGCGCGCCCTTCGAGCCCCTGCACCTGGCGCTGAATATCGTCTAACGCCTGCTCCGCATCGGCCAGCAGTCGACGCGCGCGCTCCACCAGCACCTCTCCTATCGCCGACGGCCTGACATGTCCGCGCTTCCGTGACAGGAGTGGCGCCCCAATGCGGTCTTCTAGTTCAGCGATGTGGAGGCTGACCGTTGGCGGCGCCAGGTGCAACGCACGCGCCGCATCGGCAAATGAGCCACGGTCGGTAATGGCGACCAGAGTGCGCAAACGGTCCAGGCTGATCTCTCGCATGTCGGCGTCCAGATTCAGAAAAACTGAATATTCACGTTATGAAATACAACTTTCCCTATTCTAGCGGTCCATGGAACATAGGGGCTCGTTCTACTTGTTACAACACACAGTCACCGGAGTATTCCACGTATGAGCTCTCCCGTTGTTTTCATCGACGGCGACCAAGGCACCACCGGGTTGCAAATCCACGAACGGCTGCGCAACCGGACCGACCTTAGACTGTTCACGCTTGCCGCTGCGGAACGCAAAGATCCGCGGCGTCGCGCAGAAGCCATCAACGCCTGCGACATCGCCATCCTCTGTTTGCCTGATGCCGCCGCGCGCGAGGCCGTGGACGCCATTGTTAATCCTGCCGTCAGAGTCATCGACGCAAGTTCCGCCCACCGCACACAGCCGGACTGGACATACGGCTTTCCGGAAATGACGCTGGGACAGGCTGAGCGCATTGCGAACGCACGTCGGGTCACCAATCCCGGTTGCTATCCGACCGGTGCAATTGGCTTGCTGCGTCCCCTGTTGCAGGCTGGGCTCATACCAGGCAACTACCCTATCAGCATTCATGCGGTGTCGGGCTACTCCGGACGCGGGCGTGCCGGCGTGGAGGAACATGAGGGGCAGCGTGCCGTCAACGCGCCTTCATACCAGGTATATGGTCTGGAACTCGCGCACAAGCACACCCCGGAGATCCAGCAGCACGCCGGGCTCGCGCAGCGTCCCATCTTCGTCCCTGCGTTGGGTGCGTTCCGCCAGGGCATCGTGCTGACGGTGCCCTTGGAGTTGCGGCTGTTGGCACCCGACGTGGATGGCGCCACGTTACACGCATGCCTCGCACGCCACTATGCCGAGGCGGCCCACGTACATGTCTTGCCGCTGCACGAATCGTGCACCTTAAAGCACCTGGATCCGCAAGTGCTGAACGGTACGAACGACATGCGCTTAAGCGTATTTCCTAACATGGAACACGGGCACGTCCTGCTGTCCGCGGTTTTCGATAATCTTGGCAAAGGCGCATCCGGCGCTGCGGTTCAGAACCTGAACCTGATGCTCACGCAGCAATAGTGGCCGATGGCTCGAGCTAACGTTCGGCCGCACCCATATGCCAACGATTGTTGCCAATCTGGTCTCCGAAACCACGTCCGCATGACCGTCACGCCGCCTGGCGGCAGCGCTGCCATCCACCGCTCCGGCTATACACTCACCATCCTGCGCAAAGACCCCGATGGGCATTGGCGGCTCACGCGCGATGCGAATCTGCTCGCAGCAGAAATCACGGCGACGCCGTCACGAAGGCATCGCCGGGTCATCTGCAGGGATCGAAACTATCGTTGTGCGGTGCACTAGGAAGGAGGCTCCTGCTTGCCCCCCTTTCACGTGCTCGCATGGCTTACATGCGTCGCCGGCTCGCCCCAGGTCGGCCATTACCCCACATGGCGTTCCCGCCCTATATCGCTAATAATGGTCTAACTGCCGTTGCCGGACGAGGGCGACCATGCTTTATAGTCCCGAAGCAATTCATACAGCCGCCCTGCCGGGGAACGCGGGTTGCGGCAAAACCTCGCCGGTCGAGCGCCGCACCACGATGTGCGAATTCGATCCGCTCGACACGCCCGACGACCAGTCGCGCCTGAACGACATCACGGGCGGTCACGACAACCACACGATCCAGCTCGGTCACTATGAATCCGTGCCACCCGCCCCGCAGAAACCGATGGCGTCGCAGCACAAGTCGCACAGGGACGGCGCTGCCTGATGGTAAAGGATGCCGGGATGCCGATGAATGCCCCAATTCGGCCGTCAGTTCGCCAGCCCAGCCACGTCATCGGCAGGGAATGGGACAGTCCCGGACGGCAGATCCAAACCACAGCAATGCGCATGGCGACGAAAACCGCCGGGCTTGCACTATGGCTTGGGAGTCTCTTGCCGTCCCCTGCCCTTGCAGCCCTGCAGAATCAGTTCCTGTATTTCCCCGCTAAGGCTGAGTTGTCAGAACTGGTTGCTGGCGGCCTAAGGGCATGGCCGTCTTCGCAAGACGTCAAGGGCCTGGTTGCAGAACCCACCGGGCCAGTGCGTGCCACGGCGATTGTTTTCCATGGCAATGCCGGACATGCCGGCCACCGCAGAGCGTACGCCGCGGCTCTGGCGCCCCATGGCGCACGCGTGATTCTCGCCGAGTATCCGGGCTACGGACCGCGCCCGGGACCGTTGGGCGAAGTCAGCCTAGTGAATGACGCCGAGCAGATCATCGCGCAGGCCTATCGCCAATATGGCGCACCGCTGCTGGTGATCGGCGAATCGCTGGGGGCCGGCGTTGCGGCGGCGGCCAGCGTGCGCCAGCGGGACAAGACAGCAGGCCTGATGCTGATCACGCCATGGGACACGCTGCAACATGTTGCCGGCTACCACTATCCCTGGCTGCCGGTGTCGTGGCTGCTGCGGGATCGCTACGACAGCGCGGCCAACCTGGCGTCGTTCACCCGGCCCGTTTTGGTGGTGGTTGCGGAGCGCGACAGCATTGTCCCGGCGCGCTTTGGCGTCGCACTGCATGACGGGCTGGTAGCGCCTCGGCAATTGCGTGTAGTGCCTGGTGCCGAGCACAACGATTGGTTCGAGCGGGTAGACGATGCCTGGTGGCGCGATGCCCTTCGCTTCCTGCTCGGGGGGTCGGATTGAGTCCGTCCCCCTACCGGATGACACCCAAATATTGCGTGGTCGGCACGGGCTGGCGCCTTCAGTCACTAAAGCGTGGCGCAGGCCGGACTGCCAGCCCCTTCCTCGATATTCGGCCACACCAACACCTCAAACTGATCAGGCGGAACCGGCTGGGAATACAAAAAGCCCTGGGCAAAATCACAACCCACGGCGATGAGAAAATCGCGTTGCTCCGTCGTCTCCACGCCCTCGGCAATGACCTTCAATCCCAGTTTGTGCGCCAGCATGACCATTGCCTCGCAAAGCGCCTGATTGTCGCCATCAAAGCCGAGGTTATGTACGAACGAGCGGTCGATCTTGAGGTAATCGATGTCGAAGCGCTTGAGATAAGCCAGGGACGAGTAACCAGTACCGAAGTCGTCGATCGAAATCCCGATTCCCACATCACGGAAGGTCAGCAGCTTCTCATTCAGTTCGGCGTCCAGTAACAGGCCCTCGGTGATTTCAACCACAACGCTCTGCCCCGGCATCCCTTCCCGCACGAGATAGTCGGACCATTGATTGCAAACCAGGCCGTCTTGCCGTATCTGCATCGGTGACATGTTGACGCTGATCTGGAAAGACGGATGGAATCGGCCGCGCCATTGACGGGCCTGGTGCACGGCCTGCTTGAACACCCAATCCCCGATCGGAACGATGAGCCCCGTGTCTTCGGCCAATGGAATGAAATCCTGCGGATTGATCGTGCCGCGTTCGGGGTGCAGCCAGCGGATCAGTGCCTCGGCTTTGTAGATTTCCCCGGTCTCCAGGTCGACGATGGGCTGATAGTAGACCTGGAACTGTCCGCCAGGCAGGGCGGCACGTAGATCGCTCGTGAGACGCAGGCGCTTTTCCGCCGCTACACGCAAGTCGGGCGTGAAGTAGCTGAAACGGTTGCGCCCGGCGTTCTTGGCCGCATACATGGCCTGGTCTGCGTTCTTGAAAAGGACATCCAGTTCGCCGGTGTCGTCGGGATAAAGTGTGACGCCGACGCTGGCGGAAATGAAGGTCTCATCCGCGCCGAGCTTGAAGGGCTCGGCCAGCTTGTGGATGATGGCCTTTGCGATCCGTTCAATGCGTTCGGTATCGTCCATGTTGGGCAGAATGACGGTGAATTCGTCACCGCCAAGGCGCGCGACGATATCCGATTCGCGCACGCACGAGATGATGCGCCTGGCGGCCTCGATCAGCAGGATGTCTCCTGTGTCGTGTCCCAGGGAGTCATTGACCTCTTTGAAGCGATCCAGGTCGATCAGCATCAAGGCCATATGCTGCCGGGAGCGATGCGCCATGCCGGCTTCCTCCTCGAGACGGCTGTGAAACATCTGGCGATTCGGAAGATGGGTCAGCGCATCGAAATTGGCCTGTTTCCAGATTGTCGCCTCGAATGCCATCCGGTCCGATAAATCACGACCCACAGCCAGCACCGAGTTCACCTTGCCCGACCGGTCAATCTCTGGCGTCAGGCGGATATGGGTGCAGTGTTCCCGTCCATCCTTGCTGAGCCATCTCAGCTCGAATTGCCCACTTCTCCCGCTTGAAATGGTGTCGGCGATTTTCTCCTCGTAGATCAGCGCGTTGGCGCCGCCGGGAACCTCCGAGGGCCGCTTGCCGAGCGATTCGCCTAGGGTGCGCCCTGCCGAGGCACAGAACGCGGGATTGGCGTAAGTGCGGCGGAGGTCCCGGTCGTAGCGGGTAATCGTGTCCGGGGAGTTCTCAATCAACGTTCGCGACTCCTGCTCCCTGGAGACGAGTTCCGCTGTTCGCTCGACGACGGTCTGCTCAAGGGAGGCGTTGATCTCGTTGATCTTCTGGATTTTCTGGCTGATCGCCCCACTCATTCTTTCGAAACGCTGCGCGAGCCGGCCAAGTTCATCCTTGCCGCCGGCATCAGTGCGCGCATGCGCCTCCGCCTCGGCTCCCGCATCGTTGCCGGTATCGTGCATCTTTCGCACCAGCTCTTTGAGCGGTGCCGAAATGCTGTGGGAAATGAAGTAGGCCAGGAAGATCGAAAGCAGGAACCCCGAGATGCCAACCAGTACGATCTGATTGCGCACGGACTGTGCCTCTGCCGTCAACTTCTTTTCTGGGATTGTGCTGACGACAAACCATGTCGTGCCGGGAATTGCTGCGTACGCGGCAAGGTAGCGCCCCTCGCGCTTGCCCTCGAAGTCGACGAAACCACTCGGCTCCCCGTGTAGCTCGTTGCTTGCGATTTTCTTGATCAGGTCAGGCTCGGCCATCCCTTCGGTGTTCGTGGAAATGCCGTCGGCGCGGACAACCACTTTGTTGTTGCCGGCATCGAGAACGTAGATTTCCGTTCCACTCCCTAGGGCGACGTCATCAAAAATTGTCGAAAAATGCTCGGGGCTGATGACCAGAACCAGATTGCCAATCTGCCGGTTGTTGCTCTTGCCGATGATGGCGCGCACCATCCCGAGATTTTGTTGCCCGACGCCGTTGTCGTAACTGCCCCAGTAAGGCCGGCCATTGCGATCGGGAGCCTGCTTGACCAGATGCAGCACACCCCGGCTCAGCTGCGCGAAGACCTGGGTGTCCATGATCCGGTTGTTCTTGTCGAGCAGATACTTCTGGTTGATGAAGTCAACCGATCCGTAGTGCTGCAGGAGCAGGCGTGTCATGTCCTGGCGCGCCTCGCTCCGCTCCTTTGCACTGCCATCCACAACGCTTGTCAGCGCGCCTTGAACGCGATCGGAGAGTACAAGAAGGCTGCTTTCCGTCTCGATCTGCTCCATCCGCAACGAGATGTTCTTGGATACCTGCTTGACCATCTCTTTCGAGAATACCTCCGCCTTCTCCTTGATCGCGGCGGTCGACTCCACATACGATATGTAGCCCGATATAAGTATCGGTATCAGCGACAGCAGGATGAACGCAGTCATCAGCCGGTAGCGAATTTCGACACGGCGCAGCAGGTCCAGCGAGAGATATGCGAAAGCGCTTCGCAGCGAACCTATGATTGAGCTCATCGGTAGTGCATCTTTGCTTCATTCTTGACAGACTCGTCGAGGAGCTTGGCGGCCTGTCCGGGCGTGATCTTCCTGACCAGCACTTCCTGCATCAATCGATGGAGCTGCTCGATCGAGTTGGAGGGTAGAACCGAATAGTATGGGCTGACGGTCACCGGATAGCGGCTGACCATGTTTGTGTAGTCGACAATCTTCTGATCGCTTGCGAGCGTTCCCGCGACTTGCTTGAATGGGGGGATGTTCTGGCGTTTTCTCTGGAGAATGGAGAACCCCTTCCCGGCAATGAATTCGAGAAAACGCATGGCTGCGGCCTTGTTGGGCGTCTCGCACACCGCAAACCCGGTTTCGCTGCCGATCACAGGCACCACCCGCTTGCCCGGCGCGTTCCAGGGCGGAATAAACACGCCAACCTCGAAAGGGTTGCCGTGCAGCAAAGGGCCGGCTGCCCAACTGCCGTGAAAAGCCATCGCGACCTTGCCTTCCTTGAACAGCCGTATGCCTTCGTCGTAATCCGTCGCCATGAAGGCATCTTGTACGTAACCACGTTGCGGCATCAGCGCAATCCGGGCAAAGATAGCTGCTACCTGAGGCGTGTTCAGGTCCAGCGTGCCATCACCGATTCTCTGCTTCCAGTCTGGCTCGCGCGCCACCACATTGTTGCCAAAGCCGAAGCTGAAGGGGCCGTTGCCGAGCATGTTCGGGAAGCCGCCGCTCCACATGATGGGTGTTAAGCCCGCAAGCTTGAGCTGCTCGCAAACCATCAGGAACTCTTGGAAATTGGTTGGCAGTTCCTTGACCCCAGCCTTCGCGAACAGTGCCTTGTTGTAATAGATCAGCGTTGTAGCCACTCCGCCGGCAATGCCAAAACGCCTGGATTGGCGACTGGTCCAGTCACCCTTGAGAGGGCCGAGCATGTTGCTCCATGCCGATGTCGCGCTCACGTCTGCCAGGATGCCTTGATCGGCCAATTCAGCCGCATAGGCGTTCGGGTTGACACTCACCAGATCCGGCAAGTTGCCGGAAGCAATCCGGGGCTTGATATTCTCTTCGACCGAATTGCCGACCATGAACTGCACATTCACGCGGACGTCTGGATTGAGTTTGCTGAATTCAGCAGCAATCCGGAGCATCTCCTCCGGCCAGTCTGGCGCCCATATCAACGCTGTAATGGAGGTCCTGGCCGGCACGGCTGCGCCCGACGAAGCGTTGTCTCGCTGTTGACAACCGCATAGGAACAATAAAACGAGGCTGACCAGCCCAGCTAGCAGGGAGGAAAACTCGATGCGTCGCGCTTGGGGGGTCACTTTTCGGCTTCGGGATGGGCTATCTGTGCCTCCACAGGCACTTTCGATGTACCGGGAAGCGAACCGATGGCAAGGCATGGCGGCGTCTCTGCCGCGATAACCTGCAACGAAGTCGAGAACGCCGCAGCCCCCGGCGAGGCAACCGATTCCCTACAAGACAGGGCTTGCAAACACAGCAGGAATGCGCAGCCAACCCGCATCGGGAAACGCTTGCTACGGCTGGGCTGCGTATGTTTGGCCATGACGGCGGGTTAGGCGAATTGATCGGAGCGGTGCCTGCACTGCGTATCGACAACGAGCGCAAATACTTTACCGGGGCAAACCCGAATTTCCATGCCATGACGGGTAGTTGCCGGCATGGCCGGACTCAGCATGATAGCCGAATGACCGCCCCTGACGGGGATTCGAACGGTGGATGCAACACACTGGAGACTCCTTGCTATCCGCCGATGAAGTCGCTGTGCGTAGGCAGCGGTCCGTAGCGTGCCTTGATGATGGCCTTGACCGCGTTGTGCTTCGCCTTGAACTGCAGCCTGCCGAAATTGGCGAGCGCTTCGTTGTCGAGCGCGAAGGCGCCGCCGCCCGATGCGTCGTGCCCGCTATCGCTGCCGTAGGTGACGTAGCCTTGTTTGAACGCGTTGGCCACGCTGGCGGGCTGGCTGGTGAACGCGGACCGGCAGGCACATCGGCACCAAGGCCTTTAAGGCTTGCTTAAGTCTCTGCCCTTAAACTGCCATCACACAAGACAACCCGCGAAGACAACCCGCGTAGGAGGTGCCATGACCCCCCAAGAAATGCAAGCACTGGAAGCCTTCCTGACTCAGCTGACCCAAGCCAGGGCCGGCATGAAGGACCCCCAGGCGGACGCCCTCATCGCCGAAGCGGCCGCCCGGCAACCGGATGCCGCCTACCTGCTGGTCCAGCGCGCCATGATGCTTGACCAGGCGCTGGCGTYAGCGAAAGCGCAGATCGCCACGCTGCAGAGCCAGTTGCAGATGGCGCAGGCCGGCGGCGCCAATCGCTTTCTCGACGCGGACAATGCCTGGGGCAATAGCGCCGGCCGCGTTGCCGCAAGCCCCGCCGCGCCGCAGGCGACGGCCGCGCCTGTCGCCGTACCGCCGGCGGCCCCCCAGGCCGCGCCCGCGCAGCCGCCTCGGCCCGGCTTTCTGGGCGGCGGCCTGGGTGGCACGCTGGGCGGCATTGCCACCACGGCTGCCGGCGTAGCCGGGGGTGCGCTCCTGTTCCAGGGTATCGAGAATCTGTTCCATCGCAATAGCGGTGGCGGGGGCGCAAGCGGATTCCTTGGACAGCCAGCCGCAGGTGCGCTGCCAAGCGAAACGACGGTCGTCAACAACTATTACGGCAATGAAGACCGCTCGCCGCTGGGGGAACCCGGGGCGGCGCTGGACAATGGCCTCCTGGATGACGGGCTGGGCAATGACGACTTCACGGATGACGACTCCTTCAACGTCTAGCGCATTCTGGGGCGTACCCCGTCGCCCGCAGCAACGGTTCAACTTCCAGGCGGTGACAGGTACGCCAGACGATTCCTGGCTGAGCCAGCGCGATCACGTCCTGTCCCTGCCGATGTACAACACCGGAGCGCGCCCCTACTGAATCTTGATACTCGCCTGGCTCACCACCGCTCGCCACTTCACAAGTTCTCCCGCCAGGTGCGCTGACAGTTGCTGCGGCGTGCCGCCCAGCGGCGT
Organism: Cupriavidus sp. 05N39; assembly: GCF_056397325.1. Lineage (NCBI taxonomy): Bacteria > Pseudomonadati > Pseudomonadota > Betaproteobacteria > Burkholderiales > Burkholderiaceae > Cupriavidus > Cupriavidus sp. 05N39. The sequence goes on along the minus strand of NZ_JBFTNE010000004.1, from coordinate 136,495 downwards.
TGCCCCCATCTCGGTGAATTTGCGGATCACCTCCGGGTCGCGCAGCACTTCGTTCAGTGCCGCGTTCATGCGCATCACGATGGGTTCTGGCGTGTTGCGGGGCGCGAGCATCGCGAACCAGGTCGAGGACATCAGCTTGGGTTGGCCCAGCTCGGCAACGGTCGGTACGTCGGGCAGGGCGAGCGAACGCTGGTTCGACATGACGGCCAGCGCGCGCACCTTGCCGCTCTTGACCTGCCCGAGGATGCCAGGCACTAGTTGGAACATGGCCTGGATATCGTCAGCGAGGAGGTTCGTGGTGGCCTGGCCGGGGGAACTGTATGGCACGTGGATCAGGCGGGTGCCGGTCTCGCGCATGAAGAGTTCGCCGGCCACGTGCATGGAACTGCCATTTCCCGTGGAACCGTAATTCAGCTTGTCCGGGTTGGCCTTGGCATACGCAATGAACTCGGCCAGGTTCTTGACCGGCAGGCTCTTGTTGACCACCAGGATATTGGGCACATCGGCCACCAGCGCCACCGGCGTGAAGCTCTTTTGCGAATCGAACGGCAGCTTGGCATACAAGCTGGGATTTACCGCCAGCGTGCCCGCCCACGAAAACAGGAACTTGTACCCATCCGGCACGGCCCCGGCGGCCATCCCCACCCCGATATTGCCGTTGGCACCGCCCCGGCTCTCGATGATGACTGTGGCGTGCAGTTGCTTGTGCAATTGCTCGGCTAGCACACGGGCCAGGGTGTCGGCCGTGCCGCCACCGCCTGGCGCGGGCACGATGATCTGCACGGGCTTGGACGGGTCGGGCCAGTCCGCCGCCAGCGCGGAGGACTGCAGACATGGAACCAGGGCCGCCGCAGCGGCCAGGCAGGCCAGGACGTGACGCATGTTATCTCCTTGATCTTTGTAGGCGGCAATTAGGCGCTGCCCTATTCTTGGTTGGTACCGGCTCGCGGCGGCGTCAAGCATACAGCGCTTGCTCCTGGGGGGCGCGCGCGGCGCGGACCACGGCGCGTATCGCCGAGTCCGATGTCGCAACTGGCAGAACGCAGCCCGGGCCGACCATCAGGCGGCGGCCGTCCGTTTGCGATATGGCGTTGCGCACCTCATCCGCAATTTCCTGTTCGCTTCCATGAAGCAAGGTGTCGTGCTCGTTCAACCCACCCACCAGCAGGCGCGGGAAGCGCGCCGCCGCCGCCTCCAGGCCAGGCTTAGTCAGGCGGTCGTGCCAATTGAACATCTCGACCGGATACGTCGCCAGGAGATCGAACATGATGTCATCGCCGTGCGCGTGCAGCATGTTGAATTGCGCCTGGCCACGCAACGCCGCGAACACCTAGCGCATCCGGCTCGCAGCGCAGGTCGGCAAATAGCTTGTCCGTACTCAACTTGCGCGCCGTGGTTAGCGGGCTGAACACGGTTTGCAGGATGGGCACCGCGCCACGCAGGGACCGCGCGGCGGCGCGCAGCGCCTCGTTCTGGCGGCCATAGGAGCCCTGTCTCACATCCAGCGGCCGGATCCGAAGCCAATCCTCCGTGGTTCGCACCGGTGGCGCCACCACCGCGCGCGCGCCGTTGGCACTGCCCTGGTATGCCGTGGCGGCGCCCCAGTCTTCAACGCCGTATGTGCCCGGTGGCATGAATTTGACCAGGTCAAAATCCCATTTCCGCTGCCACTCCAATGTGTGCCGCACAAGTTTGTCCACGTCCAGGTCGTCTTCCGGAAAGTGGCGCCACAACGCGACGGGAGTGCGGTCGGTGGCTTCGCCCAGCAGGGCGGCTTCAATGCGCTGCCAATGATTCATGGTCTGCATGTGTTTGCTCGCTTCGATGTTTGCGCAATCCAGCGGATTCAAGGGGCCAGCGCGAGGACTCGGTTTACGCCGGTGGCTACGCGCGCGGCCTCCACGCCGTACACGTGGACGGAGATCGCCACACCCGCGCCAGCGTTGCCCAGCCGATGGACCTGGTCCAGGCCGTCCGTTCCGCTGCTGCCCGCGCCCACGGCGCGCGGCTGCCAGTGAAGCGGCGTGGCGCGCAGGCTCTGGCGGTCGCAGGTGTAGTAGTGCTCTTGCAGTTCTCCCTGAACCACCGTCAGCGCACACCAGGTGTGGTGCGCGTGCACCGGGCTGAACTGCCCGGCCTGCCACACCAGCGCCACGACCGTATAGCGCCCCTGCGGGTCGGCCTGCAGCACGTGGCGCGCATAGCGCTGCGGGTCCGGCTGGCGCTGTGCCGGCGTTAGCCAGTTACCGTCGGCGAAAGATGCCTGCAAGGCGTGTTGCACCGCGCCGGGCAAGCGATCCGGCGGCAATGCCATTGCGGCGTCGATCGCGCGGGTCAGCGCGGCCAGATTGTCGGTTTCCAGAGTCAAGCACATAGGGGTTTTTCCCAGTAACAGTTCGTTTTTCACAAAATCGATGACACAAGGCATTGCTGGCGCTTAGTCTTTCACTGGGTGAAATGCAGGACAAACGAGATGTTTGGAAAACAGTTTTTGTAAAATACGAAACCTTATGCACTACAGCCTGATAGACCTGAAACTATTCGTGGCAGTGGCCGACGCAGGCAACGTGTCGCGAGGCGGCGCCACATGCTTCCTGGCACCCTCGTCGGCCAGCCTGCGCATCAAGCAGTTGGAGCAAGCGCTGGGCACCCGGCTGTTCGTGCGGGAGGCACGCGGCGTTTCGCTGACACGCGCTGGCCAGGTCATGCTGGAGCACTGCCGCCGCTGCCTTGCCGAGCTGGAGCAGATGCACGCCAACCTGGCTCCCTATGCCGAAGGTGTCCGGGCGCAGGTCACGATCTTTGCTAACAGCAGTGCGATCGCTTCGTTCTTGCCGGGGGATCTGCAGACGTTCCTGCGCGACTACCCCGAAGTACGTATCTCCCTGGACGAGCGTCTCAGCCACAACATCGTGGCCGCCGTGGCCGAAGGGCGCGCCGACGTCGGCGTGGTCACATGGGATGACGAGCATCCCGAACTTGTGTTCCTGCCGTACCGTCAGGATGAGGTCGTCATGGTTGTGCCCGAGGGTGACCCGCTGGCCGCGCGCCAGTCGGTAGCGTTCCTGGACTGCCTGAGCCGCCCCTTCGTCAGCCTGCAAAGCGGGGCGGCCATCCATACCTTCATGGTGGGCAAGGCCGCAGCACTGGGACATCACATGGACGTACGCATCCAGGTGTCCGGGTTCGCGGCGGTGGTGGCAATGGTGCGCTCGGGCGCGGGGGTCGGGATGGTGCCGCGCTCGGTGCTGCAGTCGATCAACTGTGACGGCGTGCGCGTGTTGACGCTGCGTGAGAAATGGGCAGTGCGGCCACTAAAGCTATGCACGCGGCGAAACGCGGCTGCGTCCGCAATTTACGTGGGTGCCCTGCTGCGGCAATTAGGCCAGCAGGCTGACGCGCCGGCGGGATAAGCTCGCTGCCGCACAGCATGGCGGGCAACTTGGGCGCGCTCAGGTCGAGTTCGGTCCCGGCTTATTCCGCGCTGGCCGCCATCAAGCGATGGGGCATGCTCATCTGCACATCGAGCACGCGTGCAGTCGAACCAGACGACGTCGGCAATGAGGGGATAGTCGGGATTGCCCTGTTCATGGGCGGCGAGACGACACCGAGCCGGGCCATCGTGCAAAGCGCTGGCCATGGCTACCGGCTAAGCGCCAAGGTACTGAAGCAGGAGTTTACCCTCGGCGGTCCCATACAGCATTTGCTGTTGCGGTACACCCAGGCGCTGATCACCCAGATGGCCTATACCGCAGTCTGCAACAGGCATCACACTATTGAACAGCAACTATGCCGCTGGCTGCTTCTGAGCATCGACCGGCTCCCATCCAATGAGCTGACGATGACGCAGGAACTGATCTCGAACATGCTTGGCGTGCGGCGCTCCGACGTCACCGAAGCGGCATTGAAGCTGCAGAACGCAGGTGTGATTCGCTACAGTCATGGACATATTTCGGTACTCGACCGGCCGGCGCTCGAAAAACACGCGTGCGAATGCTATGCCGTTGTGAAGCGGGAGTTCGACCGCCTGTTGCCTGCCGTGACGGCGGCTTGAAACTCCCGGTGCCCAGGCCATGGCGGGCGCGGTCTTGCCGACCCGCACAGTGTCCGCCATCGTACCGACTTCGCTACGAAACCATGCCATTTTGGCTTTGTTGGGGCGCCACATCTTGGGAACCATGAGGGCTGGCGTTTGTGCTCCGCCTGCGTGGGGGGCGGCGCTATCGGTGCGCTGTCCGGGTGGCGGCTTGGCGGATGGCTTGGCGCACGCATTCGGCGGGGCGGGATCGCCCGGCGGCAAGCGCAGCTTGCGCAAGGAGAAATGATGCTTGTTGCAACTTGCAGCAAGGGAACAAAAGAATCCGTGAAGCTGATGATTAGCGAATTGGGAGGCGTCAGCGTTGCGGAACACCGTGACGTCCTGCCGGATTTCCGGTGGGCATGAAAAGGTGATGTTCCCCGGGACATCAGTCATTGGTCCCCATCGCCCTCGCTAGAACCCTTGGCTAGCTCGCCAAGGGGACCGGAATCTGCGAATCCGATGCGAAGATATCCGCGCCATGCGCCATGACCTGTCCGATGGAATCAGATCGGGCTGTCGGTACGACGCCGGACATTGTGGTCATTCCAATGCCAATCCCGGCCAGACCAGTTTGTGCATGATCGCTCCTGTGTCGGCGCGATTCAGCCTGTCACTGTCAGCGGCGAAGGCCGGCAAGGCTGTATGGCGTTGCCGGCCATGAGGCTCGCCGCGTGCTGTCCGACCCGTCACGACTTGTGGATGAGCAGTTGATTCTCTACTGACTTCACGCCGGTGACGCCGTGGACGACATCGGCTGCCGTCTGCTTCTGTGCCGCTGACGGAACGCTGCCGGTCAGCCGTACCACGCCTTCGCGGGTGCGCACGTGGATGTTCGTGGAACTCAGATTCTTTCGATCGAGCAGGCTAGCCTTGACCTTGGTCGTGATCTCCGTATCGTTGATGCCCTGGCCAGCCGTCTCGTGCGTGGGATTGGGGTTCGTGAGCGATGCCGCCGGGGCACTCGTTGCGCCTTGGCTAAGCGAAGCATGGAAGCCCGTCACGAGCGCAATGCATGCGACACTGGTGGCGAATTTGGTAAGAGGGATGGATTTCATTTGAACTACCTCGATTCGGATCGAATCAGTGATTGCGGACGCGGAGTGCTCCGGTACGCAAACTGCCCTGAAGAAGGCAGCCGCCCGGCTTGGCATCACGAAAGATCCTGTCCTTCGTCACGCAGCCCCCGACAGGCTAAGACTGGCACCATTTCGCCTTCAGGTCGGTACGATGGCGGACACGCCGAGGTTCATACGCGCACTTGGCGGTCGCGGATCGGTGACCTGTATTCCTGAGGGGCTTTGCTTGTCAGCGTGATCGCACGATGCTTGGGTGCGGACGATGCTGGGAGGCCGTCCAGCAGAGCAGAAGCGCGTCTGGCGTGTAGAGCAGATTCGCCCGCGTACCTCCCGCCGCACAGGCTCCGCCCGTCCTACGCAAACCAGGCGGAAAAACGCAGGCCCACGCGGCGAACGCCTCATTCAATTCAATGGCGCCCTCGGCTGTTGGACCGCTACCGTACAGACGTACCCCGTCGAGTGTGAGAATGTAATTTTGCAATCTGCGCGCGCCAGCGACTATCGGGTCGCTGTCGCTAGGCACGCATATCTGGCAGGCGGCAACTGGCGCAATGCACCAGGTCTTTGTTGAGGCGGAACGCTCGGTATCGCTGCACGTTTCCCAAGTCGCTCGCGACCCGCGCGGCGCATGGTATCCAAGTGAGTGTAGAACTCAAGGAGAGTGTTATGAACAACATCATCTGGCTTGTGGGAGCTGTGGTTATCGTCCTGTTTGTACTCGGCTTTTTTGGATTGCGGTAGCGTCTTCGAAGCGACACTGTACAGGCTCTTTGCCTCGGAGGGACGTACCTATACCGGGCCAACGCGCGATTCGTGCTCGCGCCGACATGAAAAATTCTAAGCTGCGAAACCTCGCCATACAGGGGGATCGCATAGTGGCGGGACCTTTCCAGCCAAGCCCGCTTTACGGGCGCCATACGCGCCAGCTTTCGCGCGAGCCCTACACAAGTAGGTTCAGCTGCGCAGGCAATGCGTAGCACTGCGAAGCAGGCTGTCGAGCCGGGATTTCTGGCACGCCGGAAAAATCAGCGGCTGCTCGGGGAAGCACGGACGACTCTGCCTGAATCTCGTCGATAAAGGTATGCGAGGCGAAGCGGGGCATCGGAACCGCGGGTGACGATATTTCCCTGATGACGGGCTTCGTCAGAAAATGCGGCCGACCACGCCTGCAACGCCGCAGGCGTGGTCCCTGGACCTGGTGATGCCGCGTGCTTAACCCTTCGGCGCGATGACGATGAGATTCATCCGCGCCGGCTAGTCAATCTGGACCTTCGCATGCTGAATGACTTCAGTCCAACGCTTGCTGTCTTCGTTGATCAGCTTCTGGAGGTCGGCAGCCGTGCCTGGCAAAGGGCGTGCGCCTTGGGCAGTCAATTGCTGGATCGTGGACTTGTCGTTCGCAATCGAGATCACGGTATCCTGGAGCTTCTTGATCACCTGCGGACTTGTATTAGCCGGAGCCATCAAGGCAGACCACGATTCTGTGTTCGCATCCTTGATACCCAACTCCTCGAAAGTCGGAATGTCAGGAATCGCCGGGCTTCGCTCCTTGCTCGCAATGCCTAGCACGCGAACCTTGCCCGGCTTTATGTAGGGTTGCACCGTTGGAAGATTGACAAAGAGCACCTGTACCTGACCAGCCAGGAGATCCGCAGTAGCAGGGCCAGCACCTTTGTAGGGAACATGGGTGAACGCCGTGCCGGTCCTGAGCATGAACAGTTCACCGACCATGTGGTTCGCCGATCCCATCCCGGCCGATCCCATGTTCAGCTTTCCGGGATTTGCCTTGGCATACCGCAGCAGTTCGGCCATATTCCTGGCGGGGGTGTTTTCTGACACCACCAACACATTCGGGACCGTAGCAAATAGCGCGACCGGCTTGAAATCTCTTGACGGCGAGAATGGCAGGTTCTTGGATAGCAGTGGCTGAATCACTTGATTTGCCGGCGTTGCGTACAAGAGCGTATAGCCGTCGGATTTCGCTCGCGCAACATAGGCGGCTCCGATGTTCCCTCCGGCCCCGGCCCTATTGTCGACAACAACCGGCTGCCCCAACACTTCCGACATCCGTGTGGCAAGAAGGCGCGCTGTGAGATTGACGGTGCCGCCGGGTGCGAACGGCACTACGAGATTGATTGGTTTGTCCGGGTAGGTTTCAGCGTTTGCTGCCGAAACGATACCCATGGCAAAGGCGAAAACCACGACGAACTTGGACATCGCTCGATTCCTCGGTGAATAGGCGCAGGATTTACGCGCCTTGGTCGGACTCAGGGGAAACAAGCGTGCGGGTACGCCGTTCCAACAACGTCTGCGCCTCGACGAGCCGGTGACCAACCGCATCGATGGCATCTGTCTTCGCTTTGAGCGAGCGTCTTTGCTCGCCAATGTGCTGGAGGACGCCATCCGGAGCCGGCGCGCCATACGACCGGCGCGCGGCAACGTTGCGAACCGGATCCAGGCATTCGCCGATATCGTCTTCCGATAGCGAGGCCCTTCGCCCCACCTGTTCGAGCGCTGCGGCATCGATCATTTGGGCCGTAATCCCTGTAGCAGGGATTCCTTGATCAAGCGCTTGTCGAACGACAGCGCCAATGATGTGATGCGCGTCGCGGAACGAGAGGTCGGCTTTCCGGACCAGCAGGTCGGCCAGATCGGTGACAGCCGAGAAGTCCTGCGCAGCACGGTCTGCCATGCGCGGCCGATTTGGCTCAACGCGTTCCACAAGCAGTTTCATCAGTTCGAGAGCCTTTACGGCTTCCTCGCAGCTTTCCCAGCACGTCCTCGTGCTTTCCCGGCTGCTGTCGCCCGAGTGCGAAAAATGGGTAGATTTGACGGCCGTCAGTGCGGCCGACGTCAGTCCGATCAGATGGGACGTCTTCCCCCGCAAATACTCCAGAACGACCGGATTCTTCTTTTGCGGCATGATGCTGGACGTGCCGGCAATGCTGTCGGGGAACGACAGGAATCCGAACTCCGGCGTCGACCAGATGTAAAAATCCTGCACCATCCGGCTGCAAGTGATCATCATGATCGAGAGCACCGCGCTCAACTCCAATGCGAAGTCGCGTGATGCAACCCCGTCCAGCGAGTTCGGCATGGGCCGGGAGAAGCCCAGCAGCAAACTGGTCGACGTCCGATCGATGGGAAACGAGGTGCCGGCCAAGGCACAGGCGCCAAGTGGGCAATTGTCTGTCGTTTCCAGGACATGCATGAGGCGATCGATATCCCGGGACCAGGCATCGACCAGTCCCGACAGATAGTACCCATAGGTGATGGGCTGCGCAGCCTGCATGTGCGTATATCCAGGCATCACATAGGTGGCGAATCTCTCCGCTTGCGCCGCCGCGACGGCAGCGACATCGGTCAATGCCCTGCTGATGCGTAGAATGAAAGCACGAGCGCGAATACGATCGTTGGTGGCGCCCATATCGTTGCGACTGCGTGCCGTATGCAAGCGGCCACCGATGTCCTGACCTACCAGCTTGATCAGATGAGCTTCGTAGTTGAAATAAGCATCTTCTCGTGCTGCGTCGAGCTCGACCGCTTCGGGGCCGTCCTCCTGCATCTTTATCAGAGCATTGGCCAGGCGAATCGACGTCGCCCGGTCGAGAATGCCCTGGTCGTTAAGCATCAACAGATGAGCGAAATTGATTTGAGTCAGAATCGCGAAATTTTTCGCGAAGAATTCTCTGGTCGTGCGGGGCTGAAAAATGTAATCAATAACCTCTTTCGCCGGAGGTTGTTTGAGTCGACGGCTAACTTTCGATTCCATGATGGCAGCACTCTGTTAGAAGGATACAACCAGTTTGGAATGAAGCAGACCATGCGTCAAATCAGTGTTTCGCTGCTATTAATACAAAATTGATATGATAGGATCCGGCGTGCAGGGCCGGAGCGGGTCGGCCAAAATGTGCGCTTTTGAGGACCTCATATGAACTTCAAGCAAGTCGAGGCGTTCAGGGCTGTGATGAAGACGCGTTCGATGACCACGGCAGCCGGACTCCTCCACACCTCTCAGCCGAATGTCAGCAGATGGATCTCGCTCCTGGAGCAGACGGTCGGGTTCACGCTATTCCAACGAATCGGGACGCGGCTGATCCCGACGGCGGAAGCGGAGGCATTTTATGCCGATGTGGAGCGCGCATTTCTCGGCCTGGAGTCTCTGGGAGAAAGTGCGGATTCGATTCGCCGCCGAGGGACCGGCCTGCTCCGCGTGGGCGCGGTAGGCTCGATTGCACACTGCGTGTTGCCGGATGCCCTTCAGATTTTCAGGGGTATGTTTCCGGACATACCGATTGTGGTTAGTCTGGGGCGCTCCGATGTCGTCGCAAAATGGACGGCGACTGGTTTTTGTGACGTTGGATTCTGCTCTATTATCACTGATTTGCCGAGCCTGGATTTTGAACTGATCAATACCGCTCGCGGTGTGGCAATCGTCAATAGTTCGCATAGACTGGCCACGCATGATGTCGTGTATCCAAGCGATTTTGAAAATGAACACTTCATATCGCTGCCCATGGGTAGCCCCAACCGAAACCAGATAGATCGTCATTTCCCCAATGACCTCAGGCATCTTTCCATCGAGACACCATACGCCTCGACAATTTGCACGATGGTTAGCAAGGGCCTCGGAACATCTATAATAAGTCCGATAGATTCCCGAGCGCTTCGGATACAAAATGTTTCCGAGATACCTTTTTCCGAAGAGGTTCCGTTCAATAGCTACGCCGTGACATCGGACCATTTTCCGGTGGGATTCCTGGCTAATCGGCTGACAGACTGTGTGCGCCGTAGCTTCGAGGCCCTAAGGCATTCAAAAGCCTGATTTGGACCCTTGGTTTTCCCAAAGATCCGAACTGCCAAGGGAAGGCGCCATACAATGGCCCGCACGGCAGGCGCAGGGTGGGCCGCAGACTAGCCGACCTATTCGTCGACTACATCGCCTATTCCTCGCGGAGCCATTCGAAGCCACACCATGAAGCCCCGGCCGAGTCGGTTGGCTCCCATTCAGACTTCTGTTTGATCTGCCATCTCCAGAGCGCCGTCCACCTCAATTCCTAGGTGGCGAACCGTGCACTCCAGTTTCACGCGCACTGGAAAACGTTCGATGAGGCCCCCCGCGAGCTATGTCGCCGGATAAAAAAACGCCAACCCGTTTTGGGTTGGCGCTATGTTTGGGGCGTACTACTGGTATCAGAACTGGTTCATGGTGTTGTCTTTACCTGCCGCCTTCAGGGCTGCTTCGCCGCTGAAATACTCTTTGTGGTCGTCGCCGATGTCCGAGCCGGACATGTTCTGGTGCTTGACGCAGGCGATGCCCTGACGGATTTCCTTGCGCTGCACGCCAGCCACATAACCCAGCATGCCCTGGTCGCCGAAGTATTCCTTGGCCAGGTTGTCGGTCGACAGTGCGGCGGTGTGGTAGGTCGGCAGCGTAATCAGGTGGTGGAAGATACCTGCTTCGCGCGACGAGTCGGCCTGGAAGGTCCGGATCTTTTCGTCAGCGAGCTTCGCCAGTTCGGTCTGATCGTATTCCACGCTCATCAACTGGGTGCGCTCGTATGCCGACACATCCTTGCCCGCGGCCTTCATCGCGTCATACACCTGCTGGCGGAAATTCAGGGTCCAGTTGAAGGATGGGCTGTTGTTGTACACCAGCTTGGCGTTCGGGATGACTTTGCGAATCTCGCTGACCATGCCGCCGATCTGGGCGATATGCGGCTTTTCGGTCTCGATCCACAGCAGGTCAGCGCCGTTTTGCAGTGCGGTGACGCAATCCAGTACGCAGCGCGCTTCGCCCGTGCCGGCGCGGAACTGGAACAGGTTGCTAGGCAGGCGCTTGGGGCGCAGCAGTTTGCCGTCGCGCTTGATGATGACGTCACCATTGCCCAGTTCGTCGGCCGACAATTCTTCGCAATCGAGGAAGGAATTGTATTGATCGCCCAGGTCACCCGTCGTGTTGGTCACGGCGATCTGCTTGGTCAGGCCAGCGCCCAGCGAGTCGGTACGGGCCACGATGACGCCGTCGTCCACGCCCAGTTCCAGGAAGGCGTAGCGGATGGCGCGGATCTTGGCCAGGAAGTCCTCGTGCGGCACGGTGACCTTGCCATCCTGGTGGCCGCACTGCTTCTCGTCGGACACCTGGTTTTCGATCTGAATGCAGCATGCGCCCGCTTCGATGAACTGCTTGGCCAGCAGGTACGTTGCTTCGGCGTTGCCGAAACCCGCGTCGATGTCCGCGATGATGGGCACAACGTGGGTGACGTGGTTATCGATTTTCTCCTGGATGGCGGCCTTGGCAGGTCCTTGGGCAGCATCCAGTTCGCGGAACAGGCCGCCCAGTTCACGGGCGTCGGCCTGCCGCAGGAAGGTGTACAGCTCGCGGATCAGCGCGCTGACGGAGGTTTTTTCGTGCATCGACTGGTCCGGCAGCGGGCCGAACTCGGAGCGCAGCGCGGCCACCATCCAGCCGGACAGGTAAAGGTAGCGGCGGTCGGTGCTGTTGAAGTGCTTCTTGATGGAGATCATTTTCTGCTGGCCGATGAAACCGTGCCAGCAACCCAGCGACTGGGTGTACTTGGACGAGTCGGCATCGTAGGCGGCCATGTCGGCGCGCATGATCTTCGCGGTGTATTTGGCGATGTCCAGGCCCGTTTTGAACTTGTTCTGGGCACGCATGCGGGCGGCATACTCGGGGTTGATGGCATTCCATGCGCTGCCGTGGTTCTCTTTCAAACCAGCAACTGCCTTGATGTCGTCTTGATACTGGGCCATGTGAAATTCCTAAGCGCGATTGAAGAAAGGGTTGCGTGTGCCGCTACGGATGTCGAAGCAAGCAGCGTGGAATCATTGTATGGCGATTCTGGCGCATCACGGCGAAGTCTTATATAAGACATAAGAGTTGCTTTATCCTTATTTTTCAATGAGATAGGCTTTGAATTTCATGATGTGGAACGCGTTTTCGAGAAACGAAAACAAACCGCTGCGGAAATTCGGAGTGAATTCCGCAATGTGAAAAGCGCTTTCAGTTGTTAGCAGTGAAGGCAAGCACAGATGGCTTGAGCAACGATCGTTGGGGGGATTTTGCAGACGTCTGTCGAACGAACAGCGTCATGAGTCGGCGCGGAGACGTGTGGCTGTCTTCGTGTCCGCTGTGGTCATTCGATCACCCCGCCAGCGAGGCCTCCCGTCTTGGCGCGCTGGCTGCCATGATGGCGCTCACACCGCCACCGGGTCCGACGCCAACGATCAAGCCGAGACCGTCGGCCAGACCCTGCCAGCGACGATCTACCGAGGTGCGACCAAGACCTTTTCCTCGCTGCGCGTATGTCGCGCGACCTCGCCCGCCTCCAGGCGCAGCGGCTTGCGGCCGAAGCCCGTATAGAGGGCGAGCTGGTCACTGTAGTGCGGTGAGCGGGTGCCATCCGGCGCGACGAACCCGCTTTGCCCCGGTGCCACCACATCCCATGCCTGCGTCTTGCCGGCAGCGGCGGCACTGCCGAGCACGATCAGGTCATTCTCCGTCCCACGGTTCTGGTACTCCGGCACGCGGATGGCTTCGGCCGCGTCCGCCTGCGGAATGCCGAAAAAGTTGTTCGCGCGGAAGGTGAGCATCACGGCTGGCGGTTGCCACCGGGCGATATCGTCCCCGTACTTGGCCGACAGCGATGTCCAGGCGTCGCCCAGTGCGGCGCGAATCACGTCGTCCGGCGCGGCGCCGCCAAACAGGTCCACGCGCTGGGGAATGGCCGAGCGTGGCCCCAGCAACGCCTCATAGAGAACCTTGCTGCCCGTGCTGAGGTTCAGCGAGCCGGTGGGGCCATCCTGCGTCGTCTCGTAGCCGCTGGCCATGTACCACTTGTCGAACGGCGCCGGAACCGCCTTGACGACGGTCCTTGCCAGCATCGACGTGAGCCAGGCATTCATGATTGCCGAGCCGGGCCGGGCGTACTTTCCGGTGTCGCGCGGGTCGTCGTTGATGCCGTTCCAGCCCGCCAGCGTATCGGCAAGGCGGCGGCGCGGGTCATCGGCAGGCAGCGCCGCCGCCGCATTGCGGATGAACGGCAGGAAGTGCCGCACGTTCAGGTCCGAGCGGCTGGTGTCCTTCAGTATCTGCCAGGCATCGTCGCTGTCGAGCGTCGCGTGCGCCTCGATGCGATGCTGGATTTCGACGTTGCGGTCCGCCGCGCCCCAAAGAAAGGCAAACAGATCGGAGGCCGGGTAGCCCTGCTCAGGCGAGTTGTTCCAGTTGGCGATATAGCCCGAGCGCGGGTTGTAGACCTGCGGGTTGGTGGCGAACGGCAGCACGCCGCGCCAGTCCCATTCCCCGGTACCGGGCACGGGCAGGCGCGGGTCGTGCCCGGTCCGACGATGCGGATAGGCGCCGGTGTGTACGTATCCGATATTGCCCTGGCGATCCGCGTAATACCAATTGATGGTCAAGGCCTGTCGTGCGGCCTGGGCTGTCCAACTCTTCCAGTCATGCGCCTGCGCCTGGCGGGTCCACGCCAGGAGCGACTGGACTTCCTTTCCACTCCAGGCGCGCGCCTTGGCATAGGCGGTATGCGTGGCGTCGTCGCGCTGCATGACGATGCCGTGCACGGTGCGGTAGATGTCGAGTGTCACGGGCGCGCCATCCTTGACGTGGATGAGCTCGGAGCGCTTTTGCATCTGCACCCACTTGCCGTTGTGCCAGTAGAAGTCAGGCCGGGTGGGGTCGATGCGCTCGGCAAACATGTCGATGTCGTCGCCAAAGCCGGCGGTCGATCCCCAAGAGATCTTGCCGTTGTGGCCAAACAGGATGCAGGGGTAAGCAAACGGCGTATTGCCGACGATATCGAAGCCCGCGCCATGCAGGCCAATACCGTAGGTGTAGCCAGGGTTGAACCAGCCAAACTGCGGCCCGTTGAGCATGATCGCCTTGGCATCGCGCGCGCGCTGCTTGCCGATCACCCACATATTGCTGGTGGTCGGGAAGCCGGCAAGGCCGTTGGCGCCGCTCTGCGCATACTGGGCGAACACGGTGTCGCGGTTGGCCTGCGCGTCGAGCGCGAGCAGCATGCCGTCGTCGCCGCGCGCGGGCCGCTCGGCCATCGGAGGCGGTCCGTCGTAGCGCGGCAACGTGTAGGCAAGGCCACCGGTGACTGACGCGGCGCCGAGCCGTATCGGGTAAGTACGCTCGCCGGCTGCGATGGTGGTGACCGCCTTCGGGTTGACGAGCCACTTCAACTGAGTGAACAGATCCATGCCGCGCGCTTCGCCATACCGGTCCTTCAGGGCGGTGAGCAGCGCGAGGTTGTCCACCTCGCTGGTGCTGTCGGAGAAGCGGTTCGCCATGGTGCCGACGAACACCATCGCCACGTCGAATGCGCTCCAGTCCGAAGGCTTGAAGCCGGCGTCGTTGAACTGCTTGGGCATCAGGGTGTCGGGCCGCGCACGGACCTGCGCGATCCACGCATTCATCCCGGCGGCATAGCCATCGAGGATGTCACGCTCCCTTTTCGGCAAAGCTGCAATTTGTTGCTCGATCGCCGCGGGCCAGTAGTTGCCGCGCGTTGCCAGGTCGAACTTGGCGAACTGCTCGCCGAACACCTCGGCCACGGTGCCTTGCGTGCTGCGCTTTGCCATCTCCATCTGGAACAGCCGGTCTTGCGCGACGGCATAGGCATAGCCATAGAAAAGCTTGTAGGCGGTGTCCGCGTAGATATGCGGCACGCCATACTCGTCCCGCTTGATCACGACCTGCTGCGCGGCAGGGGCCGAGGCAGCATGGGCCGTCGCAACACCAATGGGAATATCCACGATGCCGCCGAGGGCGAGGATGGCGGCAGTCGATGCAACGCAGGCAAGGCGGGGGCGCAGGGGCATGATGTCTCCGGGGTCTCTTTTCCTTATGGCGCCGGAACATCCTAAAATAAGCCGACCGAGCGGTCAATTAATCAAAACCCATCTGCGCCCGCAACTTGTCGCGCGCCGCTTGAGTCTTGCCGCGCAGCGGCATTGCTGCCGCCGATGGTGGCGCGCCTTGTCGTCCCCGCTTGCGCAACCTCGCCCGCGACGGCCGCTTCGATTACTTGCTCCTGGTATCGGCGGCGACCCCGTCGTCCCCGCCAGCCGCGGCGCCTCGCCTGGGTCGGCGGACAGCTCTGACCTTCCCGCTACTCCCGCCACCGCAGAAGAACTGGTCGCCGCCATCGGACTCGAGTCCCGAGATGCCGGCGCCTGGAGGCATCTCGACCTTCTCCTCGACCACGCCCGTTCGGGGATCGATTCGCCTCAGTTCGCTCTGGTCGCCTTCCCAGGTGCCGTGCCAGAGTTCTCCGTCGATCCACGTGACCCCGGTGACAAAACGGTTGGACTCGATGGTGCGGAGAATCGCCCCGGTCTGGGGATCGACCTGATGGATCTTCCGGTCCCGGTACTGCCCCACCCAGAGCGTTCCTTCGGCCCACGCGAGCCCCGAGTCGCCGCCGCTGCCGGGCGCCGGAATCGTGCCAAGTACGCGGCCGGTTGCCGGGTCGATCTTCTGGATGCGATTCTCGGCGATCTGATAGAGGTACCGGCCGTCAAAGGCCGTTCCTGCGTGCGCGGCGACATCGATTGAGCGTAGCGTCTTGCCGCTCGCCGGATCGAGGGCGTTCAGCTTGTCTCCGGTGGCGAACCAGACTTGCTGACCGTCATAGGTGACGCCATGCACGTTGTCGATACCTGGAAAAGGGACCGTATTCACGGATGATTTCGGCTGCCGAGTGTTTCATTTCTCTGTCCTCGTCACTGGTTGCATGTGTACATCCTAGTCACTTGGCAGGGGCGCGGGGAGTAACAAGGTCGTCGCGAATCCCGGCACGGGCGGGGTCACCCAGCGACGCGCCCGCCCGTGACCAAACGACTGCACCTTGCCTGCTGCCGCCAGCGCATCGATCGCGCGCTGCACGGTCCGCTGGCTGGCGCCAAGCGCCAGGGCCGAGCTCGACCATGACTCACCGTCGGCAAGGAAGGCCAGCACTGCCGCGTGCTTGTCTTCGACGGGACGCGCCAGCACGACGATCTCGCGCGCGTGGCCCGGCACCAGTGCGAATCCTCGCTTCGTGGCGCTCACGCCGGCCACTTCCCGAAGCACGGTGCGAAGCCGCCCGACTTCAACGCGCAACCGCACGCGATGCGATTCATCGGCGTGCTTCGTCCGGAATGCCTGTGCGATGAGCGTTTCCCGGGCTACGTCTTCGGGCCACGCTTCGGCCAGTGTGCGTGCTAGCGCGAACAACACGGGACGCCTGGCGAGCAAGACCGCCTTGCCGGCGTCATGCACGACATTGCGGCATGCGTCCACGACGAGCGCTTTCGACGCCAGCAGCGCTTCCACCTCATCCAGCAGCAGGAGCCGCTCCTCGCCACGCGCAACCAGGCGCGCCGCGGGCGTGTTCAGGATGAGGGATGCGTTTTCAACCTCCGCCGTCAGCGCTGGGATTCCCGCGAGGCGTGCGGCGCGCTGGGCCCGATCGAGCGCGGCACGCGCCGTTTTCGATTGCAGGCGTCGCATTGCGATCCCGGCGACGACCAGTTCGTGCGCGGTCTTCAATGCAGGTGGATAGTCGSCAGGTGGAAAGGGCGAGGAGACGACTCCGGCGAGCGTATGTTCGGCGTCGTCGAGGCGCCCGATCAGGAGGAGGCGCCTGACTTCGAGATACCGCGCATGCGCGGCGTTGACGTGGTCGCCGTGCGCTTCGAGCGTTGATCGGGCTGCGTCGAGCACCCTGGCGGGCCAGCCCAGGTCGCGCGAGGCGAGTGCGATCTCGGCTTCGGCAATGACACACCTGGCGCGGGCCACGGCTTCCTTGGGGCCGAAGGCGCGCGCCGCGCTCCGCACGAGCGCCTTGGCCCGGGGGAGATCCCCGAGCTGTGCCATCGCGATGCCGCGAAGCGCGAGCGCGGGCGCGTCGTCGCGCAAGGCGACCCGGTTCAGCGCGCCGAGGGGGTCGCCCGCAGCGAGCGCACGCGCCGCGGCGGTGATCAGCGAATCCATCTACCTGAATCCCGCCACACTTGTCACGCTCCCCGTTCGAAGTCAGGCGCTAATCTAGCACACGAGTACCAGCCAGCACGCCTGTTCCTGAGTCAGGCGAGCGCCAGCCGCGCTCCCGCACTGCCGATATGCCGCACGATCGCAGCGTTGACTTCGAGCGTATGCGTAAGCGGGCCCATATGACCGGCGCCTTCGATGACAACAAGACTGGCGGCGGGCATGAGTGCCGGCAACGCTTCCGCGATGAGTCGCGTCGGCGTGGGCGCGTGTTCGCCGCGCATGATCAACACGGGAAAATCGAGGTCGCCGTATGCGGCCATAGGCGTCGGCTCCTCGATCAGCGCGCGAAAATCCAGCGGTGCTTTTGGCGTCCAGCGTGCCAGCGCGGCTTGCACGGACGGCCGTAGCGCGGCCCACGCGCCCGGGCCGCTCCAGTAGTCGACAAACGACATGGCCGC
Organism: Cupriavidus sp. 05N39; assembly: GCF_056397325.1. Classification (NCBI taxonomy): domain Bacteria; kingdom Pseudomonadati; phylum Pseudomonadota; class Betaproteobacteria; order Burkholderiales; family Burkholderiaceae; genus Cupriavidus; species Cupriavidus sp. 05N39. The sequence continues at coordinate 118,858 of NZ_JBFTNE010000004.1, read as the reverse complement.
GCCGATGTAGTCGCCGGTGCACACCGCCTCCGCGGTTTTCGTGGCAATCGCCCGGATCTCGGCGAACGCGGCCGTCCCGTGCGCGCCGATCGCTTTCAGCAGGTGAAAGGCGGACGGCTCATAGAGGGCAAGGCTGGCAATTCGATGCGGTCGCTCGACAGCAGCATGGAGCGCGACGCCTCCGCCATAGGAGTGGCCGACAAGGTGCACCTTGCAACCGGCACGATCGATGATGTCGATCGTTCTAGCCGCCTCGTCTGCCAGGGTAAAGGCGCGCACGCCGCTCCATGGGCCAGAGCTGTCGCAGCCGTAATGCTCGGGTGCGAAGAGCGCGTGGCGCGGGTCGAGCGCGCTGCCAAGCTGCCGCCATTGCCCCGCACCCGCACCCGAGCAATGCAATGCGATCACGGGCGCCGGGTTCACCGTCGTTGGGTTACGGATCTGCATATCCATCACGGTCTCCAATCAAGTCGCGGTTTTGCCGGTGGCCCGTGTTTTCGATTGCCTGTCAGCCCATGATCGGCGCGAGCGCGGCCCCGATCCGGTGCGCTTGCGCCGGCGAGATCATGGCGTTGAGCGTTTCGCCGAAGCGCGGGATCTGCACGCCCGACACGATGTATTGGAAGCGATAGGCGGCAAGGACGGTGTTCATCACGCTATCCTTCTCGGCCGTTGTCGTGGGCCGGTTGCAAAGTTCGATGAAGTAGCGCGCGTCCGCTGCCGCCTGGGCTTGCAGAATGACATCGATGGCGCGGACCAGCGCAATCAGGTCGTCCACGGCCGCATCGCGTGCTTGCGGCGAAAGTTTCGCGTTCTCACGGACCCATTCCAGTTCATCCAGAATCGCGTGCTGCGACTCCTCTTTCCAGTGGAACAGGAACACATCCTTGAACAGGGGTGAGAGCTCGCTGTCCGGCGCAATGCTGGCCCGGTAGTGGGCTTGCGTGAACAGTTCAATGAGGCAGGTCAGCGCGAGCACCGACCAGGTCGACTTGCCCAATACGAACGACGCGACGTCATCGGGCTGCGGTTCGAACTTGTATCCCGCGGGCATCCGGGCGCCGATCATGGTCTCGATACGGCGAAACAGCGCCTGGTGCTTTAGCTCTTCGTCGGTGAAGCGAACCAGCGCCTCAAGCGCGATCTGGTCGCCAAGCCAGTGGTCGCGGCTCACCTCAAGCATCTTGGCGCCGATGAACCGCTCGACCAGGCCGAAGATATTGGCATACGAGCGACCCTGGATCTGCGACAGCAGGCGGCGCTCGTTGCCGTTCAGGAACGGCAGGCGATCGACGAACGACAGGCCATCAGGCAGGAATTTCTTCGTGAAGTCGAAATCCCGATGGCGAAGCACGTCGCCATCAATGTCCCACCGGACGCGCCTGGACACTTCCACGCATTTGGCGTAGCGCGCGGAATCGACGTAAGGTTGCGAGAGAGGTGGTTGAATACCGGCAACGGCATGCCGGATCCTGAGGGCGGCGGGATCGGTATCGGGCAGAGAAGGTGAATGGATTGCGGACATGACGGTTCTCCTTGGGAGACGGGGTTGGGGTTGCAGCTGGTGCTGCTGCAAAAAATGCGGTCGAGGGACAATTGAGGTCCGACGACGTCGCAGCGTGCGCGCCGGTGCATTCGCAAATCGCCAGGTTCGTCTGGAGTAGACGCATACAACGCGTGCATCACCCGCCTGATTCGCGGAGAACGCCACAACCCTTATTGCTGCCCTGCTTCAATCGAATCTTCTTGCGTGTGTTGGCCTTCAGGCACGGGGCTAGTATCCTGACGGTAAGCACGCGATTGAATAGCCGGTCGTCCGGATTTCTTGTGCGTGGCCCCAACATTGGGCAACCGCTGCCATGGATGCTCTCTCCGATGTGTTGCGCGTCATCCAGTTGACGGGGGCGGTTCACCTCGACGGCAGCTTTTCGGCGCCCTGGTGCGTCATCGGGCAGGCTGATTCGGCGCTTTGCTCGGCATACCTGCCGCCCTCCGAGAACGTCGTCTCGTTCCATCTCGTGACAGAAGGAAGGTGCTGGGCGATGCTGCCAGGCGACCCGGCGAGCACGCTGCAGGTGGAAGCAGGCGATGTCATCGTGGTACCGCAGGGCGAGACCCACGTGTTAGGCAGTTCCACCGATCTGTTGCCGGAATTCCTGGCGCCGATACTGGCCAATCATGTCCAGGCGAAACCGGGTGAAGTCATGACACTCGTCCACGGCGGCGGTGGCGAGATCACTCGCATGGTGTGCGGCTTTCTCTCCATGCAGGACAATTCGCGCAACCCCCTGCTGTCCGCGCTGCCCAGGCTGTTCAAGGTGAGCATGCGCGGATCCGGCGCGTCGTGGCTCGAATCGTCACTGCGCTTCGCCACCGAGGAGGCGGCTTCGGCGCAGGCGGGCAGCGCCACGGTGCTGGCCAAGCTTGCGGAGCTGGTGTTCGTCGAAGCGGTTCGCCGTTACGTCGGCACGATGGCCGATGATCGCAAGGGGTGGCTGGCGGGATTACGTGATCGCTTCGTCGCGCGAGCACTCGCGCTGATGCATGCGCGGCCGGTGTATGCCTGGACCGTGGAAGCGCTCGCCCGCGAAGTTGGCATCTCGCGTTCGGGGCTGGCACAGCGCTTTACCGAACTGGTCGGGCTGCCACCGATGCAATATCTGGCGCTGTGGCGCCTGCAGCTCGCCGCGCGGCAGCTTCGCCTCACTGATTCGTCGCTGGCGTCGATCGCCGAGGCTGCCGGGTACGAATCGGAAGCCTCATTCAATCGCGCGTTCAAGCGGGAGTTCGGCAAGCCACCCGCGACATGGCGCAGGAATACGATCACGATCGGCGCCGCGACCCGGGACAAAGAACCCTCCGGCGACAGTCATCCGCCGGCAAGCGAATCTTAAAATTACTGGAAAATCACACCGGGCCGCAATCCGTCTCGCGTTGGCGCGCCCAAAGCGGGTATCCAATGAGCCAGTTCGACAGCCCCGGGCGAGAATGGCCGGCTGCACTCGCCCGACCGCCTGCCCGACCTTCGTTGACCTTGACTTGTCCCCCCCCGTAGCAGAGGATTGATTTGCTACTTGTCGCCGTGACTGCGGCAACAGGCCGGTGTTCGTGTACCTGTGTACCTTCAACGGAGGTCCATATGAGCTATCACCTGGAAGGTCGTCTGCTCGAGGTTTGCAACTGCAACGTCCTCTGCCCCTGCTGGATCGGCGAAGACCCTGACAACGGCACCTGCGACACCATCGTCGCGTGGCGCATCGACAAGGGAACGGTCGACGGCGTCGATGTCAGCGGCAATACCATCGCGGCTGTCGCACATGTGCCCGGCAATATCCTGCAAGGCAACTGGACGGCAGCGATCTACGTCGACGACAATGCCTCCAAAGCGCAGGAAGATGCACTCCTGAAGGTCTACACCGGTCAGGCCGGTGGGCCGGTCGCCGAACTCGCCAAGCTCATCGGCACGGTCGTATCCGTGGAGCGGGCACCGATCCGCTTCACAGTAGTCTCGGGCAAGGGCACGCTCGAGATCGGCCAGGACTACTTCGCCGAGCTTGAGCCCTATCTCGGCGCGACGGGTGGCCAGACCACCCTCTCCGACACCGTGTTCTCGACAGTGCCGGGAGCTCCGGTATTCGTCGGCAAAGCCCCGACCTATCGCTCCAAGAACGCCGCCCTCGGCATTGACCTCGACATCAAGAACCACAACGCCCTGCAAAGCACCTTCGTCTTCGACGCATGAGCCCGATGGCAGGCTCACCGCAGTCCGGCGCCTCGCGCCATCAGCGCGTGTTCCTGCCGATCCTGGCCGCGCTGATTGCGCTCGCGTGGGTGGCGTTGTGGGCTTGGACTCGCACGCCATACGGACGCTATCTTGAGCACGATGACTGGACCGCATCAGGACCGGCGGCATTCTTGTGCCGTGTCGTTCCCGCCGGCGATGTGGTCGTGCCGGTGGTGCTCTACGCCGCTGCGTGGATCCTCATGACGGCGGCCATGATGCTGCCGACTACCTTGCCGTTGTTCAACGCCTTCGATCGGTTGACGGCCGGGCGCCCGGACCACGTGCGACTGCTCATGCTGCTCGCGCTCGGCTACATGACGGTGTGGGGAGCCTTCGGGCTTCTGGCGCATGCACTACACAGTGCGCTGCTATCCCTGCTCGCCAGCGTACCCGGCCTGGCCTGGCACGGCTGGCTGATCGGCGCCGCGATCATTGCCCTGGCCGGCGCCTTTCAGTTCAGCAGGCTCAAGTACCGGTGCCTGGAGAAGTGCCGCACGCCCTTGAGCTTCGTCATCGAGCGCTGGCGTGGACAGGCGCACGCGTGGCACGCGTTCGCGCTTGGCGCGCAGCATGGCCTGTACTGCGTCGGCTGCTGCTGGGCGCTGATGCTGCTGATGTTCGCGCTCGGCACCGGCAGCCTCGGCTGGATGCTCCTGCTTGCGGCCGTGATGGCGATTGAAAAGAACGTGGGCTGGGGCCGCCGTCTCAGCACGCCGCTCGGTGTCGCGCTGTTGTCTTGGGCAGTCGTCCTGGTGACAACCCATGCTTGAAGAGCCCCGTGGCGTGCCGGCCTCGCAGACGATCATCCTTACCGTGGCGGCGATGCTTGCCTTCGCGGCCAATTCACTGCTGTGCCGGCTTGCGTTGCAGCAAGGGCACATCGATCCGGCCAGCTTTGGCAGCATCAGGCTGGTTTCCGGAGCGATCACGCTCGCGGTCATCGTACGGATCAGGCCGGAGCGGTTCGCGCGCGGCCATGCCGACTGGCGCGCCGCGGCGATGCTGCTTGCCTACGTCACATTCTTCTCCTTCGCGTATCTCACCTTGCCCGCGGGCACGGGCGCATTGATTCTGTTCGGTGCGGTGCAACTGACCATGTTCAGCGTGGGCTTTCGCTCGGGCGAGAGGTTCGGACCCATCGCCTCGCTTGGACTCGTGCTGGCGGTCGCGGGGCTCGTCTACCTGGTCTCGCCGGGTGTTGCTGCCCCGCCACCACTCGGCGCCGCGTTGATGGCGATCGCTGGCGTAGCGTGGGGCGTGTACTCGCTGCGCGGCCGCGGTGTGGCCGACCCGCTTGCCGCCACGGCTGGCAACTTCGCGCGGGCGGCGCCGCTCGCCCTCGTGCTGAGCTTGCTGTTCGTCGCCAACGCGTACACGGACAAGGCCGGAGTTGCCCTGGCCATGGCCTCCGGCGCACTGACGTCCGGCATCGGCTATGTCATCTGGTATGCGGCGCTGAGCAACCTTTCTGCCATGCGCGCGGCCACCGTACAGTTGTCGGTGCCGCTGATCGCTGCATTTGGCGGCGTGCTGTTCCTGTCGGAAGCGATCACACCACGCCTGGCTGCCGCCTCCGCGGCGATCCTCGGCGGCATTGCGATGGTGCTGTTCAGCAGGTCGCGCAAGCCGCGCCCTTAGCCTCCGACACCTGTGCGCAATGGGTTCATCGCGCCACCGGCGTCCCCGGAATACCTTGCCAGAGACCTTATCCGCACTCTGGCCAGGTGCCAGGATCTGCAAAGACCTGTGTGCTGAACTCGCCAATGCCACGCGAGAATTTCAACGACCTGCTTGCCTTCATCGCCGTCGCCCGCGAGCGGAGCTTTGCCCGGGCCGCCGCACAGATCGGAGTATCTCAATCTGCCTTGAGCCACACCATTCGCTCGCTTGAAACGAGACTGGGCGTTCGCCTTCTGACGCGCACCACGCGCAGCGTTTCTCCGACCGAAGCGGGGGAACGTCTGCTGCAGTCGGTTGCGCCTCGTTTTGAAGAGATCGAAACCGAACTCGCGGCTGTTGGCGAGCTCCGGGACAAGCCGTCCGGAACAGTGCGCATTTCGGCGACCGACTACGCGATCAAGACCATCTTGTGGCCGAAGCTGTCCCCCTTGCTGCGAGCGTATCCCGATGACCCTGATCGGCCTACACATCATCCGGCGCAAGGCCTGTTCATAGTCGGGCCGCGAGGCGAGCCTGCTCAAGGAACGATCCGATCAAACGGGTACGCGGCGACGTCCTTTGCCATAGCATACCGAACCGGCGTGGTTCCGGTTCCGAGGGCAGCGAGATCTTGGCAATGTGCAGCGCCGACGTCAGCGGAGACGCGACGTCCGGGACCAGCGACACGCCCAGGCCGCGATCCACCATCATCGCGATCGCGAGCAGGGAACTGAGTTCGAAGCGCTCTTGCGACGGGGCAATGCCGGCCTTGCGCAGGTATTCGTCTGCCTGCTTCCCGCCGCCGAGGGTTCTGTCATATCGGATGAGCGGCCTGGTTCGCAGAAGCTCGTGGGGGTCTGCCTTCTTGTCACGCTCCGCAGCGAGCACGACCAACGGTTCCTGGCGAAGCAGTTCCCATGCAATCGCCTTCGGCATCGAAAAGGGCGGATGCAGGCAAACGGCGGCATCGAGATCCGAACGCTTGACCGCGTCATACAACTCGCTCGACATCGCCGACTGTATGTAGACGGACACGCGCGGGTGTTCGGCTGTGAAGCGCGCCAACGCGTCTGGCAGGAGGCTGTGGAGCGCGGTATTGATCGTCCCGATACGAAGCTCGCGAATTTCATCGGCCTGGCTGATCCAGCCTTTCAGGCTGTCCACTTCCCTGAGCAGGGGGCCGCATCGTTCTGCGAGCCGGCTCCCGGACTCCGTGGGCGCCACCGTCCTGCCGGCCCGTCCCAGGAGCCGGGTCCCGAGTTCCCGTTCAAGCACCTGAATCTGCTGGGAAATTGCCGCCGGGGTGACGTCAAGCCGCCTCGCAGCCTCGGCCAGCGAGCCGGTCTCGACAACCAGGGCGAAGGCTCTCAGATAGGCGGTTTCCATAGAATTTCTATTGAGCGAACGTAGAAAAGCATAGTTTATCTTTGTTGTGGATAGCACGACACTGCATCTCGTCCCACAGAGCTAGGTGTTGGCCATGAGAAGCAAGCTGTTTGTCCCCGGTTCGCGCCCCGAGTTTTTCCCAAAAGCGCTGGCAAGCGATGCGGACGCGCTGTCCTTCGACCTGGAGGATGCCGTTGCCGAAGACAGGAAAGCCGAAGCCAGATCCCTCCTGTCACGGCTCCTGCGCTCCGACGAGGCACGGAGCGCCGGCAAGACGCTCATCGTTCGCGTCAACGGCATTGCCACGGGGCATTTCGAAGCGGATCTTGCCGCAGTCGTAGTGCCAGGATTGCATCTGGTCAACGTGCCCAAGCCGGAGACCGACGACGACGTCCGGCACGCGGCTGAGGCAGTCGAACAAGCGGAACGGGCCAACGGCTTTACCGAAGCCGACGCCAAAGTCCGGTTGCTGCTCAATATCGAATCGCCGGCGGCGTTGCGCCGCGCTGCCGAACTGGCAAGCGCGCATCCACGCGTCGCCGGCCTTCAACTCGGGCTTGGAGATCTCTTCGAACCCATCGGCATTCACCGGCGCAATCCCGCGGCCATCGCAACGGCCATGTTCGCCGTGCGCATGGCCGCGGGAGAGGCCAACGTCTTTGCCTACGACACGGTGTTCGCCAACATTCGGGATACCGAAGGCTTCCGTGCCGAGGCGGAGATGTCCATGCGGATGGGCTTTCTTGGCAAAAGCTGCATCCACCCGAGCCAGATCGCGCTGGCCAACGAAGTGTATCGCCCGTCCGACGAAGAGATCGCGCATTCGATGCGGGTCGTGGCGGCCGCCGCCGAGGCGCATGCAAAAGGGATCGGGGCCTACGTCGTTGATGGAAAGATGATCGACCCACCCTTTGTCAGGCGTGCGCAGGCCATTGTCGATATCGGCAAGCGGCTGGGGCTGATCGCTGCCTGACCGGACTGTACAAAAATCAGACTGACAGGAGACAAACCATGAACACGTCATCTTCAAGCGGGGGCGCAGGACGCTTCGCGCTGATAGCCGCACTTGCCACGGTCGGCTCGCTGGCTGCTTCGCCTCACGCGGGCGCGGAGAGCGCGTATCCGTCCAGGCCCGTCACCATCGTCGTTCCCTATCCGCCCGGCGGCTCGAACGATACCTTCGCGCGGATCGTGGCGAAGGAGATCGGCGAGGACCTGAAGCAGCCCGTGATCATCGACAACCGGCCCGGCGCGAGCGGCAACACGGGGACCGGCATCGTGGCGAAGGCGGCCCCGGACGGCTATACCCTGGTCGCGGTGTCCTCGAGCATGACGACCAACGCGGCGGTGCAGGGCAAACTGCCCTATGACGCGATCAAGAGCTTCTCCCCGGTAGCAATGCTGGCCCAGGGCCCATTCATCGTGGCTGTCAGCAATGCGTTCCCTGCCAGGAGCCCGCAGGACCTGGTGGACGCGATCCGTGCGAATCCGGGCAAATTCAACTATGCGTCTTCCGGGCCAGGGAGCGTCAATCAGTTCGGCACCGAGTTGCTCAAGGCCAAGGCCGGAAAGCTCGCCATCACGCATGTCCCCTACCGGGGCATGGGACCCGCCATCACTGACCTGATCGGCAACCAGACGCAGGTGCTGATCTCAAGCGGACCGTCGCTGCTGCCCATGGTCAGGGCCGGCAAGGTCCGGGCCGTAGGCATTACCAGCCTGAAACCAAGCCCCATCGCACCCGACCTGGTACCCATGGCGAGCGCCGTTCCCGGCTACGAGTTTGAACTCTGGTGGGGCTTTCTCGCGCCCGCAGGAACGCCGGAGGCAGTCATTGCGCGGCTCAATGGGGCCGTGAACAAGGCTCTGGCAAAGCCATCCGTCAAGGCAGCGATCCTCAACGAAGGCGCCGAGGCAAAGCCCGGCACGTCCAAACAGTTCGCAGAGACGATCGCTGCCGATGTTGCCAGGTGGAAGCAGCTTGCCAGGCAGCAGAACATTGTCGCGGACTGAGTGTCCAATTGAATCCGGAGGCTGTATGCAAACCAACATGACTGTCGGAGACTGCGCATTCGGCGCATTCGGCGCAACCCGAACGGGGCCGTCCGGCCCGCTGACCGGCGTGCGCGTGCTTGACCTGAGCGCTTATATCGCAGGGCCGTACGGCTGCTCGCTGCTCGCGGATCAGGGCGCGGACGTCATCAAGATCGAGCCGCCCGTGGGCGACAACCTGCGCAAGTATCCTTCGACGCTGGAGGCCGAGAGCCGGGCGTTCCTCGGCGTCAACCGAAGCAAGCTCGGCGTCGTACTCGACCTGAAGGATCCCGCCGACCTGGATCGGCTGCTTGCGCTGGTGCACAACGCGGATGTACTTGTGCACAACTTCCGCCCCAGCGTCCCGGACCGGCTCGGCATTGGCTACGAGCAGCTCCGCGCCGTCAATCCGCGCCTCATCTACTGCGCCGTCACGGGATATGGCGAAACGGGCCCGCTGAAAGACAAGGCTGGCTATGACCAGGTGCTGCAGACGATGACCGGCATGTGCACGCTGCAAGGCAAGCGTGGCGGCCCGCCTGAAATTCTCTACGGCTCCGTGGTCGACTACTATGCGGCGGCCCTCGTGGCCGGCGCCGTTGCCTCTGCGCTCTACGAGCGTGAAAAGAGCGGCGAGGGGCAATATGTCGGCGTGTCCCTGCTTCGCGCGGCGCTGACCATGCAGTCCGCCCGGATGGTATGGGCCGATTCGGAACCCAGGGATGTGGGACGCGACATGCGTTCCGGCGGGATCACCGGCATCCATCCCACCAGGGACGGCTATCTCTATATCTCCGCCAACACCCCGCACTTCTGGAAGGCGCTGTGCGAGAAGACCGGTCTGACTGCGTTGCTGTCGACCGATCGCTACGATAGCGTGCGCAAGCGTGCCGAGCACCATGATGAGATCGTCCCCAAACTGCATGCCGCGTTACAGCAACGCACGGCCCTGGATTGGGAAGCCGTGTTCGGCGAAGAAGTACCATGCGCGGCGGCGCGGTCGGTGGAGGACATGTTCGACTTCCCCCAGGTGGCCGCGGAGGAAATGATCACGACGTTCGACCATCCGGTGGTTGGCCGCTATCGCGGCTTCACGCGTGGCGTCAAATTCGGCCGCACGCCCGGCCCGGAGCCATTCGCCGCACCTGTGCTCGATCAACACGGAGAAATGGTCCGCGACGCAGCGGACAGGCTGGGGCGGAATGCCTGATTCCACGCATGGCGGCGCTGCCGTGCAGGTGCCGAACAGTTCGGCCACCACGGTCCCGGTCAGCGCGGCACTCGCAAATGCCTGCGACTCCCATCTGCATATCTACGATCCACGCTTCACAGCCATTGCGCCGATCGTGGCGGATGCGACGGTGGAGGACTACCGCTGCGTTCAGGCGCTGATCGGGACCAGCCGCGCCGTCGTGGTACAGCCACGCTCCTATTGGACAGACAACAGTTGTACGCTCGATGCCATCCAGCGGTTGGGCCCGGCCAGTACCCGCGGAATCGCCGTGGTACGCCCGGACGTCACGGACGAGGCCTTGCATGCCCTCCACGCGGGAGGTATCCGCGGGATACGCTTCTCCCTTTATACGGAAATGCATGCCATTGTGGGGTTCGACATGGTGGAGCCGCTGGCAAACCGCATCGCCGAGTTCGGATGGCATTTGCAACTGCACTGGACCGCCGACCAGATCGTTGGACACCGCGACCTGCTGGCGCGGCTGCGCGCGCCCCTGGTCTTCGACCACCTGGCCCGCATGCCGCTCCCCGGGGGAACGGCGCATGCCGCGTTCGCGGTCGTGTCTGATCTGCTGGATCGAGGCAAAGCCTGGCTGAAGTTGTCTGGCGCATACCTCGACTCCCTCGTCGGCGCAGCCCGCCATTACGACGACATGGATCCGGTGGCGAAGGCATGGGTGGGAGCGGCCCCGGAACGGCTCGTCTGGGGCAGCGACTGGCCTCACCCCACCGAGGCGTGGCACAAGCCCGACGATGCCTTGCTGTACGACTTGCTTGCCCAATGGGCAGGTAGCCAGGAAATCCGCCGCAAGATACTGGTGGACAACCCTGCCTTGCTGTATGGATTCGAGGCCGCGTAAGCCGGCCGGACTTGAAGGAGACAAGATGAGAAGAACCCTGCAGGCGCTTTGCAAAGGCCTGGCGATCATGGCTGCTTCGGTGCCGCTTTGCGCCATGGCATTCCCCGACAAGCCGATTCGCATGGTGGTGCCCTATTCGGCGGGCGGCGGCGCCGACAATACGGCGCGTGTCGTCGCGCAGAAGATGGGGGAGATCCTCGGGCAGACGATCGTGATCGACAACAAGCCGGGCGCCGGCGGTGTCATCGGCGCCGACGCGGTGGCTAAAGCCGCGCCCGATGGCTACACCGTCCTCTATGACGCCTCGGCATTCGCGGTGAACGGTGCACTGCGCAAGCTGCCATTCGATCCTGCCAGCGATTTCATTCCGGTCTCGTTGGTGGCGACTGCGCCGCAGATCCTCGTGGTTGCCGCGAATGCGCCCTACAAGACCGTCGCTGACCTGATCGCCTCGGCGAAGAAGACGCCCGGCAAGCTGGCCTACGCGTCCGCCGGCGCGGGGACCGGATCGCATCTTGCCGCGGAGATGTTCAACGAGCAGGCGAAGATCGAGTTGCTCCATGTCCCATACAAAGGCGGTGCGCCAGCGCTCACCGATGTGATGGGAGGACAGGTTGCGATCTATTTCGGGAACACGGCGTCCACGCTGCAATACGTCACCAGCGGCAAGCTCAGGGCGCTTGCGGTGACATCCAGGAAGCGGATACAGGGATTGCCCAATACGCCCACCCTTGCGGAAAGCGGCATGCCGGACTATGAAGTGCTCGAATGGAATGGCGTGTTCCTGCCGAAGGGCACCGCGCAGGATCGCGTGCAAGCCATCGCAGGTGCCGTGCAGAAGGCTATCGCGGATCCGGGTGTGCGTTCCAGGCTGCAGCAAGCCGGACTCGACCCGGTCGGTAACTCTCCACAGGCGTTCAAGAGCTTCCTGCAAGGCGAATCACTGCGCTGGCACACCCTTGTCAAGGCACGCGGGATCCGGGTCGAATAGACAGCCTCACTTTGAGCGTCGCCGTCTCACGGGCACCTGCTTCCACCGGGATCGCGGGTGGCCACCCTTCCCCGGGAAGCGCCGCTCTCACCTGCAWCGTATGTGGCGAGCGCACAGAGGCCGAACTGAAGCGCCTGTGCGCGGCCCCCGAGACAAACTCAGACCCCGCGCACACGCCGCACCAACTCGCTCAGGCCGAGCGAGTGGCCGGGATCGTAGTAATGGATCAGCAGCGAGCGCCGCTGCCCCATCTCCACATCGAGGTTGGCGTGCTTCAGCGCAAAACCGTTGAATACGTAGACACTGCCAAGCTGCACCGGCACGCGCGCGCAGTGGCCTCGACGCAGATCGTGCAGCGTCAGCCATTTCCGCCACTCGAACGGTAGCTTGCGATGGATGCCATGGGTAACCTTGCACATCACATTGCCCAGCGTGGAGACCGCCAGACGGGGGCGCCGATACATGAGCAGGTCACCGTTGCAGGCACAATCCGGCGCCAGTTGTAGCGGAATCAGCATCGTCAGCAGATGGGAATCGTAATGGCGGCAATGACTGTCCCTCCGCTTTACCGGGTCCGCGCAACGAATCACGTGCACGGGTTCCGGACGCAATATTCCCGGTACAGCCTTCGCCGCCATCGCGCGCGTATCCGCACAGACGGCCTCCTCGAGTTGCCGGAATGCGTCGCTACGACGCAGCATTTCCGCTATGGCGTCTGGATGGGGGCGTTCCGACACATTGCCAGGCAGAGAATCAATGGCCGCGTTGATCTCGGCAATCGCCTGCATCGGAACTACACTACGAAAATCCTTGAGGCCAACGCCCCTGTCAAATCGAAGCCGCTTCGCCACGGTATGACCTCGCACTTTTTACCAGGGTTTCATAAATGGATGCAATGTCGATAGCTCCAAGGTGAAAGCGTATAGCAAATCTTTTTTGCCTGCGGGGCGTAGTGTGCGCTGGCGCACGATAGTTGATGATGCGTGCGGAACTCCGGCCCAGGGAAGGGCGGCAATTGCTTTTCCCTCCAGAGCGACAGGAATCGCAAACTGAGTCGCAAGCCAGGACCGGCACCTGTCCTGGCCGACAAGGCGCCGCTTGCGCGCCTTTGCGCCTGCTCGCCTTACCGCGGCCTGTTCGCCGCGTCTTCGGCCTGCGCGCGCAGGCGTTCCTCCTGGGCCCTCAGCTCGGGGGTAAACTCCGCGCCGAAATCGTCGGCCTCGAAGACCGGGCGAATTTCGATCTCGGACTCCCCTTCCATGGGGTTGGGGCAGCGCCTGACCCATTCGACGGCCTCGTCCATGGACTTCACTTGCCACAGCCAGAACCCGGCAACGAGTTCCTTGGTTTCCGTGAACGGTCCGTCGATCACGGTCCGCTGGCTGCCAGAAAAGCGCACCCGTTTTCCCCTCGCGCTCGGGTGCAAGCCTTCGCCCGCAAGCAGCACGCCGGCCTTGACGAGTTCTTCATTGAAGTTGCCCATGGCCGTAAGCAACTCCGTGCCGGGCATCTTGCCGGCCTCTGACTGGCTCGTGGCCTTCACCATCACCATGACACGCATCGCCGTTTCTCCTTGATCGGATTGCCGGAGCCGCACCGCCCCGAACTCGATTCAGGATAGACGGACGGCTCTGACACTACGACGAACCGGGATACCGGAAATCGACACCGCCTTCGGAAAATCCGGGGCAACACGTGGCCAGGTCCGTCACCGACGGCGCGGATACGGGCCCGTGGCGGCTGGCCCGCTTTCGCGCCGGGGTTGTTTTTGCGCACCGGCGCGCCGTGCGGGCAGAGGTTGCGCGGCAGCACCGCGGTGTCATATTCATCACACCGAACGCCGGCGGACGGCAAGCGCGGGCGCCCGCGGCCAGCCACCCCGCCTATATTGAGAATTCTTCCCGCAGCGTGTCGAGACTGGCACCCCTGATTCGTCGTCTGCATGGCGGCACTTGTTGCGCGCCAGTTTGCAGACAATCCCAAAGGAGATCGGACATGAATTACATCGATGGATTTGTTCTCGCCGTGCCCACCGCCAAGCGGGAGACCTATCGCAAGCACGCCGAGGCCGCCGCGGTGGTGTTCAAGGACCATGGCGCGCTGGGCCTGGTCGAGTGCTGGGGTGATGATGTGCCCGAGGGCAAGCTCACCTCGTTCCCGATGGCCGTGAAGCTGGAGAAGGACGAGACCGTGGTCTTCTCCTGGATCCTGTGGCCATCGCGCAAGGTCCGCGACGAGGGCATGAAGGCCTCCATGGCCGATCCGCGGCTGAAGATGGACGAGCCGATGCCGTTCGATGGCAAGCGGATGATCTTTGGCGGCTTCGAGATGATCGTGGACGCTTAGCCGGACGGCCGCGGCGGGCCGGTTTTGCGTGGGAAGGGGGTGCGCCAGGCCGATGAGTGAGGCGGCGTTGCAGCCCTGGATCGACAGCCAGCCTTCTTTGTTGGAAGCAGTGGCGGTTTGATTTGAGGCACCGGGCGGTATGACTCCACCCGGTGTTCGCCTTCATGTCTCCCGCGGAACGATCAAGAGATCAAGAGATCGGGCACTCGGCGTTCCCCTCTCCTGCTTGCGGGAGGGGTCGGGGGAGAGGGCGGGCGCTTGTCCTCCCCTCTGAGGGGGGCCACGCCGGCGCGCATACGAGCCGGACATGAGCGTCGCCAGGATTTCGCCAGTTCGACAGGTGGCCGCCATACGCTGGTAATGGCGGCTCGGGGTTTTCGTACCCACTCCGGCAAATTCCACTTACGGCGCCAATGCTGCGCAGGCGAGCGCAGGAAGGAAGGACGCTTCGAGAAGCGGATACGCCTGCCCGATGGGTCTTATCTCGCCGACATTTCCATGGCCAGGTTTCGTCAGCGTCGCACTAGCGATAAACCCTGATCTATTGCATCGGAGCAGCACATCGCTGGCAGCCGGCTTTATCTATGGCACCGTTAGCGGTATCTTCCTCGCACGCGGCCTTGTGACGTGTCGGCTTACGCGACAGGCGCCGCGCTGCGGCATGCCGGGCTAATCACATGCGCCAGCCCGAACAACTCACCAGCCAGCAGTCATGAACGCAATAGAAAAATTTCAGCTGTTCATCGCCGTCCCTTGCGTCCTGGCATTCGCGCTGATCGAGGCGATCATCCTGTCGCGCCGCCAGCGCTATGACTGGCGGGCTTTTGGTGTGTCGGCACTGGATCTGGTCGTGCGCATCGCGATCGGGATCGCCTTGCCGCTGTCGATTGCCGCGCCGCTGGTGCGGCTGGCGTTCGAACATCGGCTGCTGACGATCCACCCCGTGGGCTGGGTAGCGTTGCCGCTGCTCTTTATCGGGCAGGAGTTCTGCTACTACTGGTATCACCGCGCCGCGCACCGGGTGCGCTGGTTCTGGAGCAACCACGCGGTGCATCACTCGCCTAACGATCTCAATCTGTCGGCTGCGTTTCGCATCGGGGTGCTTGGTAAGCTGACCGGCACGGCGCTGTTTTTCGTGCCGCTGGCGTGGATCGGCTTCGAGCCGGGCGTGGTGTTCGCGGTGCTGTCGCTCAATCTGCTCTACCAGTTCTGGATTCATGCGGTATGGATTCCGCGGCTGGGCTGGCTGGAGGGAATCCTCAATACGCCGTCGGCGCACCGGGTGCACCATGCGTCGAACCTGGAGTACCTGGATGCGAACTATGGCGGCGTGCTGCTGGTCTTCGACCGCTTGTTCGGCACCTACGTGAAGGAGCGCGACGACGTGCCCTGCCGGTATGGGCTGGTGCATCCGATCCACAGCGCCAACCCGCTGCGGATCGAGTTCACGCAGTGGGTCCGCCTGTTGCGCGACCTGGCCGGGGCGCGCAGCGCCCGCGCCTTCTTCGGATACCTGTTCATGCCGCCGGGCTGGACGCCGGATGGCGAGGGCAATACCACCGCGCAGATGCGCGCGCGCAAGCCTGAGTCCGGAGTGGCGCGCGGCGCGGCCGGCGGCTGAATCCAGGCGGCGGTGCGGCACGCGTTACCCGGCCAACGAACCGGCGCGCGTTGCGCATTGGGCTTCCGGTGGCATTGAGCGCTGCCCTTAGGCTCCGCGCCGGCGCGCTATCCGGCCGCCACCTTCATCCAATGTATTCCACCAGGACCACCGCGCCGAACCCCGGAGGCTGGTCCTTCACCGCCGGCACCAGGCTGATCGTGCACTTCTGCCGCGTGCTGCAGCGGAAGTACGGGTGGTTATCCACCCGGCCTGCCGAGCTCGCCGGACTCAGGCTCAGGGTAGCCAGCGCAGTGGTGGAGGCCTCGCCCGTTTGCACGGTGTAGCCTGCCTTGCCGCCGGATCCGAGCGCGCCGGCCGGGACATCCACGATGACGCGCAGGATGATCGCGTGCAGCGGCAACACGATGGATAGCGGGCCGTCGGCGCCGCTCGGCAGGTTGCCGAAGGCGGACTTGAACGAGACGATCTTCTGCTTGACCGTCGCAATCGCCGCCACGTCCCAGCCCACTTCGGCATCGGCGTAGACACTGCCCGTGCCGTTGCCCCGGCAGCTTTCGAGCAGCACTGCGCGGCGGCGCCCGGCCTGACCTCCTGCCTCGGAGAAGACAAACGCCTCGTCCGGGTAGGTGCAGTTGAGGAAATCGCAGTTCCGGTAGCTGGAGCGCCCCTGGCCGGCCGGCGCCTGTCCGGTCGTGTAGTGGTGCCGGCCCATGATCTGGCAATTGTCGAACACCACTTGCGCCCCGGAACTGTCACCCGGCGAGAACAAGGCCGACATCACCCCCGCGGCGAATGGCTGGTAAGCCTGCGAACTGAAATCGCAATCCTTGAACCCGATGTTGCCTTGCTCCCACTCGCAATACATCAGGCCCGCGAACCGGGTCTTCTGCTCGACGCGCAAGCCCGACGCCTTGAACGAACAGACGCCGCGCGCATGGGAGCGCCCGCGCAGGTTGAACAGGTAGGTTTGCGCGGCGGGTTCATAGCCACTGACATCGCAATCGGTCAGCTTGATATTGCCGCCCTTGGCCATGTCGATCCAGGTGCTGGAGCTCCAGTATTTGCAGTGGTCAAACCAGTAGTTCAGGAACTGGTCCGAGGTATTGGCGGTGCCCACGTAGAGAAACGACTGCCATTTGCCGGCCCAGGAACAGCGGCCGAAATGCCACTCGCTGTTGTTGTTCCCGCCGGTGAGGTTGGCGCCATATCTCCAGTTGCCGGTGAAGATGCAGTCGTCGAAGGCGTAGTCCTGCGCGCCGCCCGTACTGGTGCTGTCGATCAGGTCGCTGTTCGGCGCCTTGCCGTGGAACTGGATGTTCCTGAAGCGGAGCACCAGCAGCTTGTCGTTGTTCTTGATGAGCGGCCCCGGCATGGCCGGCTGGTAGATGATGACCACCGTTCCCGGCGCCCCGTCACCCTCGATCGTCAGGCCTTGCGTGCGCTCCCCGAATGCGCCGGAGTCCACCAGCGCGCCCGGCTGCGTGATCAGGTAAGTGCCGGGCGGCAGCACGATGCGCTTGTTGCCGATCCTGTTGGAGTTTTCGTCGCCGAGGGCTTTGCGTTTGAGCGAGGCGACTTCTTTCAGTGCCCTGCTGAACGCCTGGTCGGACGGGCTCGAGCCGGTCGCGTCCAGGCCCGCGAAATCCTTGACGGATACCACGCGCTCTTCCGCCCTGCCCTCTTGCGCGGTGCGCGCGATGGCGCCCCTGCCGATGCCAACGGTCGACGCCAGCGCGGCACCGGCCCCCGCGACCGTGCCTGCGAGCCGTGCAAAGAATTGTCGCCTGAATGGAGTCATGCCGTTTCCGTGTGGTTACTCGTGTAGCTTTCGACCGGCGCAGGCATGGCAACGCCATCACCCTGCTTACTGCGTCATCAGGTACGCCCACAAGGCGGAACAGTCGCTATCCGACAGGACGTACTGCGGCATCGCCTTTACCAATACCACGTTGGCCACGTCGATACTGTTGGCTAGCGCACTGCAGAAAGCGTCGCGGTCGTAAGCCGTGGGCGGGCCGCCCCGGCGCGGGCTTAAGGTACGAAGGGAATCCGACGTCAGCGGCGGGGCAAATGCCTCCCCCCGGCTGGTCTTGGTATGACAATTGATGCAGCGCACGGCTGAAGCGGGCAGCGGCGCGGGATCCCCCCGCAAGTGCGCAGAGAGATCCGTCTCGCCGTGGAACAGCGCCCGCCCCCGCTCCACGTCCCCGCTGCCATCCGCGGCCGCCGCCAGCATGCTGGCGGCGGCCAGCGCCACACCCACGACCGCCCGCCATGCCCTACTGTTCGCGCGGCGCATCAGTGGACGCGAATGACCTTGGCCACGCTCGGCACGCCCGCCGAATTCATGGCGAACAGATAGTAGTAGCCGGGCACGGCGACGCCCGGGTCGGACGGGATCTTGATCAGATTCTCTCCCGCCGTACCGACCGTGAAGGTGACCGGCACCCGGCGCTGCTCGTTGTTCACGGAATGCGTGACCGACGACATGCGGACCAGCGCGAACTTGGCCACCGGGGTATTCGTGGTCACGGAGATCGTGGTGCCAAGCAGGGCGTCCCCCGGCGCCGACGAAATCGTCGGGCGGGTCGCCGCCGTTCCATCCGCATTGAGCAGATAGGGCGGTGACAGGATCTCCACATTGGGATGATTGGTCGTGCAATCACCGCAAAGGCCGCCACCACCGCTCAGCACCCGCCCGTCGGGCAGCAACAGGGCCACGCTGTGGTAGGTCCGCGGGGTTGCCATCGCAGCCAGCTTCTGGAACTTCTCGGTAGCCGGATCCCAGAGTTCCGGGGTGAGCACCGCCCCGTCATCGGAGAACGGCACCGGCACGGTCTGGCCACCGATCACGACGACCTGGCCATTCGGCAAGACCACGCTGTTGCCGAAGGCGCGGGCATAGGCCATGGAAGCGAGCTTGCGCACCACCGGCGTGCCGCTCGTGATATCGATCACGTGTGCGTTCGCGGTTGACGTCGTGTTTTCATAGTCCGGCGCTCCGCCCACCGTAAGGATCTTGCCGATGTCGTACATCACGGCGTTGCCGTTCATGGCATCGCCATCCGCCGCCCGCGTACCGACCGGGGTCACGCTGCCGTCACCGGTGGTGTCGATCCAGTTCATCTGCTTGCTCGGCCCCGCATGGAACACCCGGCCATTGGCCGAGGCGAACAGCCACGCGTGGTTATCCGAACGGTACAGGCCCGCAGAGTCGCCAGTCAGGATGTAGTCGTCCCACACGGCGCTGTTCAGGCGCCACGGGTTGTTCGGCATCCAGGTTTCGCCGTCCTTGTCGCCGATGGCGCCGCTCCAGGAACCGCCCACGGTGAAGACGCCGCCATTGCTCAACGTGACGCTGCCCTCATACCCGCGGCCGCGGTTCATCTCCGGTGCCACGGACCACTTGGCCGTGGCCGGATCGTAGATGCTGGTCTTGGTACTGCTGGATCCGCCGTTGACAAAGATGCGTCCATCGGGGAGATTCGCGATCCCCGGGCAGAACATGTCATGCGCGGTATTGGTGACCAGCTTCTCGGTGGACGTCATGGCGACCGGGTCGAACAGGGCGGTGTAAGTCTGCCCGTTGTCGCCGCCGAACGTGAAGCGATCGTAGGCGGACCACACCAACACCTTGCCGGAAGGCAGGCTCGCCGCCGCTACCGGTACGAGCGACAGTGCCTTGGGCGCCGTCCATTTCGACGGCAGGGTGACAATGTTCAGATTGGGGAGCAGCCAGGTCTGGCCGACGCTGCCGTCGCAGGTGTATTGAGCCACAGCCTGCCCTTGCTGCGCGCTGGCTTTCCCCGTCGCGGAAAGGCACTTGCCACTGTGCACGGCCACCACCGCATAGCCGCCGTTTTGCTGCTTCAGCGTGAACCGCTGGTTGTTGGCGGCTGGTACCTGACATGGCCATTGAATTGCCGCGGCCCCGTTGGCCAGGCTGACACCATTAATGTCCAGGCAATAGCCGGTGTGGCCCACCGTGATCTTGTACCCGGTACCGTCTTGGGCGAATGTCCATCGCTGGTTGGGGTCGCCGCTGCACGCCCAGACGATGACCGGTGCGCCGTTCGCGGTCGAGGCACCCGAGACATCGGCGCACAAGTTCTTACCGCTCAGGCTCATCGCGCCGGTCTGCGCCGCCGCCGGCGCGGAGAACGTCCATGCAAAGAGAACAAGACAGGTACCGATCCACTTAAGCAGTGCCCTCGTGAATCCGTTGGATTGCAGTGAGATGGGAGTCATGGCGAAGTTTGCTGGTGGGTTGGTGGTTTGGTGCTGTTGCTCTGCTGTTGCTCTGCTGTTGCTCTGCTGTTGCTCTGCTGTTGTTGATTGGCCCGTGCCGGATCCGTCAAGCCTGGGCCAAGCGCTCCATGACGTACAGGACTTCTTTCGCTTGCGGCAATGCAGGGCTGCGCCAGCACAATTGCGCAGCCTTGTTGAAAAAATAGACTTGTGTGGAATGCGCATCGAGGTTCGGACCCGGCGCCCTGCCGGCAAGTACCGTCCTGATCTGCTCGACGGCGCCCGTTGGCGCCACCGCGCGCCAGTTGGGGCCGGCGCCCATGCGTTGCAGCCATGCCCGCAGCGCCTCCGGAGAGTCGGACAGCGGATCGATGCTGAGCGAGACCAGGCGAAGCGGATACCGGGCGTTCACGCGCGGCATGCCGTCCTGCACCGCGCTGAACAGCGCGCCCTGCAACGGGCAAACCGAGCTGCAGCCCGTGAATATCGTTTGCAATGCCGTGACGCCGCCCAGCAACATGTCCTGCAGACGCACCCGCCGGCCGAACTGGTCGACCACCCAGCCGTCTAGCGTGGGCAGCGGTGCATCGACAGGTCCCGCGCTCACATGCGCATACATGTCGCGCGATGCGACAGCCAGGATGCTTGCTGAAATGCCGCGCAGCCATGCGCGCCGGGTCCAGGTGGTCATTCCGGTACGTCTCCGAGTCATATGTCGCGCCACTCCGGCCGGCATGGCGCGTAGCGGCATGATCGCAATTGGCGCTCCACGAGGGACTCCCCCAATGGCGCCCTCAGGGAGCGCGCCGCCGAATGTCATTCCAGCCTATCGGGGGAAATTGCCGAGGTGCCGCTGCGCACAGGCAGCGTCCTTGATGGCGAGTGCTTTCGCGACGGGCCCGCGTTGGCCCCGCCGTCATTTCGATAACAACCTTCCCCGCCCCCGGGGTCCATCCATCAAACGCTGACGAAAGTCAGCGGCATCGCAATACGCGCCTCACAAATCACTGGCCCTCTCCGGCCGGCACCGGCCAAGCAGAAGATCCGTCACGCCGACCAGGTTGCCGGCGAAACGTCCGCGGCGGTCGATGTGCGATTCAGGCCGGATCGACCTGACACCATTGGCAGTGAGCGCTTTAGCGATGAAACTCCAGACTTCCTTCGTGGAAAGCACGCCCTTCTTGTGCAAATACCAGGCATTGACGATCTGCGAGAAACCAAAACGTTTTCCGGAGACTCGGCCCGATCTCAACCCCAGGTGGACCCCTAACATCGCGTCGGACTCGACCAGCCTGCCCTTCCTGCCGATCGCGCGCGAAAAATCCTTGTCTTCCAGCCAGCCGTAAAGCACCAGCCGCTCGTCAAAGCGCAGATTGCCGATCGCGGAAACGCGATAGGCCATGTTGCATCCATAGAGCCCGCTCAGCGTGGTGAGCGGGCGCGGTGTACTGGCAACCGCCTCCGCTTGCCGGACAAGGCTGCATGCGTCGTCCCATGACAGGGCGGCACCGACCGCGCCATCGTGAAGCAAGGCGCCGGAGATCCCCGCGACATCGGGCTCCGCTAGAAAGGCCTGCAGGCAGCGCTCTATCCAATAGGGTGACGGCACGAAGTCATCGTCGAAGAAAACGACAAAATCCACGCGCGACAGGACCGTGGCCAGCGCGCGGTTGCGCTGCGCGGGCAAGCCTGCCGGGCCAAAGATATACTCAACCGCCAGTGGCGTTTCCAGGCCAGGCTCGATATCCGCATCCGTGCAGGCGGAAAACAGCGTGATGGCCGGTCGCACGGATTGCTTCTCGAGCAGTCGCAGCACGTGCGTCGATGCCTGCGGCCGGCCTTTCGTGGCCACGATAACAGCGACCCTTGCCGGCGACGGCAAGGGGGCATGTTGATCTGCGGTAGCCAACGTCTTCATGAGCATTACCCGCGATTGGATTTCTTTATTTAGTATAAGTAGCGAAAATTCCCTTTCAACTAGCCATTGGGATGAGTCGGCGCGGCCTCTTTTTTCCGGGAATTAGTGCGCGCTTGCGCACGGACCGCACTTGACATGTGCCGCTTTGAATACCCGCTGCAGGACTCACGCTCTTGCTGCAAGCCCGGACCAAAAACGCCATAGCCAGCCGAGTCGGAACGTGCCCGAATCCTTGCTCTTGTGAAGGCCACTGATGCCGCCAGCGACTTGGGAAATTGACACCTCACCGGCTGGACATCGGGGACAGCGCGCGCGGCCCGGCTGGCGCCGACAGCGCGACGCCGATCACCAATTTGAGTGATGTGATCATGCGTTGCGCATCCCACAATGCAAACGTCGCGGCGATGCGGCGCACAAAACGGAATGGACGAAAATATGGATACCTCGATTCATGACCGCCGCTCTGCTGGCCATCGTCTCACCTGGCGTTGCCGCGGCGAGTTCGGCCAGCAGCGCGCATACCTTGTCGCCATTCCCCGGCAACGCAAAGTAGTGCGCGATCACCTGCAGGTGGGAAGCAGCCATCGATTGCCTCGGTCGGTTTCAGGATTTCAACACGGAAGGCTCCAGGTTCCACAGCTTGCTGTCGCTGGTGGAAACCGCCACGGCGCCTTCCCTGATCGCGCTGCGGATATCGTCCTTGTTGCAGACGAAGCCCGATGTCACGATGGGCGGCAGCGCCTTGCGGTCCTTGGTGGAAAGATGCGAGAGCATGGGCGCGGGCATCAGCTGCACGAGATTGGGATCGCTCTGCTCCAGCGCCTTGACGCTGCGCGGCCAGGTCGAGCGGTCTGTCACGAATACCTTCTGCATCGTGATCAGCCCCGCCCGGTTGGCGCGCTGGATGGTTGCCACCCGGGTGGAGACGAGGCTGGTCACACCGATATCGGCAAGATACTCGACACCGCCCTTGTCTTGCGACAGCCCTTCGCAGCTGTCGATGTTGACGATGACGTACTTGCCCGCCTTGGTCAGCGTGGCCACCACCGGCTGCAGCTTGCGCAGCTCGACGTTGGCGACGATGGAGACTTCGGCATTGCTCTCGATAAAGATGTCGACCTGCTCGACGCCGTAGAGCGTCCCGATGACCGGGTGCCGCGTCAGGCGTGCCCCGAGTGACTTGTCCATGATGCTTACCGATCCGCGTGGTGGGGCAGCTCGTCGCTCAGGCCGAGCTTTCCGGGATTGAGAATGTTCTTGGGATCCAGCGCTTGCTTGACCGCCACCAGCACCGGAAACGCGCTGCCCAGCGATTCACGCATATACGGCGCGYGCAACAGCCCGATGCCGTGATGGTGGCTCAACGCGGCATTGTATTTGATCAGCACCGCATTGGCGGCATCCCAGGCCTGGCGGTACCACTTCGCCCGGTTCTCCACCTCCACCTCGCCGCGCAGCGAAAAGTACAGGCAGGCGCCGTCCACATACGCGTGCGACTGGTGCGCCGAGCCCGCCAGCGTGCCGGGCACGGCGTTGATCGCGTTGACCACATCGGTATAGATGGCGGACAGGTCGCTCCAGGGGCCGGACATTTCCAGGGTGTCGGCGACAAAGCCAGGGCTGCGCTTGAAGCCTTCCGCGCTCTTGCCGGTGAGGTAGCGGGTGTCCAGCCAGCGCTCGAAGATGGTCCCGGAATCCAGGGCATGGCCAAGTTCCTTGCACACGCCTTCGCTGATGGCCATCACCGCATCGACCATCTCGCGGGCGCCCTCGTCGGCGATCAGCAGCACGTTGGTGTCCGGCAGGTTGAACTGCACGCCGCTCTCGAGTTCGTCATAGAGCCGCAGCGCCGCGGGATTCGCGCCGCGCTGCACGATCTCGYGGCATGCGTCCAGACCGATGGCGAAGGTCTTGAAGCCATAGGCGATGGCGCGGCCGTAGTCGGGCAGCCGATGCAGTTTCAGGCGCACGCGCACGATGACACCAAGGGTGCCCTCCGAGCCGATGAACAGTTGCTGCAGGTCGGAGCCGAGCGCCGCGCGCGAGTATCCGCCCACCGTGACGAGGCTGCCGTCGGCCAGCACCACGTCCATGCCGAACACCATGTCCTCGATCTTGCCGTAGCGCGTGGAGAGCTGGCCGGCGCCGCGGCACGCCACCCAGCCGCCCACGGTGCTGATGGCGAAAGACGACGGCCAGTGGCCCATCGTCATGCCGTACTCCCTCTGGATGGTCTGCTCGAAGATGTCGCCGAACACGCCTGCCTCCACTTCGACAATCTGGCTTTCCTTGTCGAAGTCCAGCATCTTGTTCAGTTCGCACACATCCAGCACGATGCCGCCGCGCACCGGCAGGGCGGCCCCGGTCACATTGCTGCGCCCGGCCGATACGGTCACGGGGATCGCCGCCGCGTGCGCGATGCGCATGACTGCCTGGATCTGCCCGATGGTTGAAACCCGCACGATGACGGCCCGCGGGGTCGCGGGCTTACCGGCAGTCTCGGTCATCATCGACCCGGCCCACCAGTCACGCGTCCACGTCACTACGCTGCCGGCATCGGTGAGCACTTCATCCGCCACGCTGCGCAGCGCGTCGATCTGCGCGGCATCGACGGCCACGGCGTCGCGTTGCAGCCCGGGCGTGTCGGACGTTTCCTTGACGGTGGCCGCGTAAGCAGGCGGCGTGTGCGCGCCGACGACGTAGTTGCCACGGTTGTAGCCTCGCTTGATTGCTTCCTTGCTGATCATGCCTTCTCTCCCATAAGAACGGATTTTTCATGTGCGACGGCGCTCAGGTAGGTGTTGACCTGTTGCGCCACGACGGATTCGGACAGGCCGAGTTCGGCCTGCAGCAGTTCGCCCACGCGCGCCGCGGCGCGCGCTGACGCATCGCGCGCCATCAGGCGGGCACGGATGCGGCGCGAAAGGATGTCGTCCACGCTGCCCGCCAGTTCATGGCGCGCGGCGTAGACGATCTCGGCTTCGGTGTAGGGCAGGCCTTCGACGATCGGCTTCTGCAGCCGCGCATCGGCCTGCAGGATGTCGCTGACAAAGCGCGCTTCAGTGCCGTAACGCTCGCCCAGGTGGGCCGACAGGCCGCCGGATGCCACGATGGCCTGCGCGTCGTAACCCGCCGCGCCCAGCAGGTATGCCGATTTGGTCCGGCATTTGCTGCGCTGGCCGATGACTTTCTGCGCGGCGTCGATGGTCTGCTCGGCCATATGCCGAGAGGTGGTCAGCTTGCCGCCGACGATGGTGACCAGGCCATCCGCCGCCGTATGGATTTCATGGTTGCGCTTGATCTCCAGCGTCTTGCCGCCCGGCGGCGCGACCAGCGGCCGGCAGCCCGCGATGCTGCCGAGCACGTCCTCGGCCTGCAGGTCCGTCTTCAAGGCCCAGCGCGCGCCGTCGAGCAGGAAGTCCAGCTCCTGCCGGGTGCAGCAGACATCGTCGAGGTCGCCCTCGTAGTCTTCATCGGTGGTGCCGAGGTAGGAGACGTTGCCCCAGCGGGTGATGGTGGCGCGGCGGTTGCGCCCCGGCACTGGGATGGTCACGGTGCAGTCGTTGCGGACCTTCAGCCAGGGAATGGCGATATGCACGCCCTTGGCCGGCCGGATGTGCATCGTCTTTTCCTCGCCCTTCTTGCGGCCGGTCCAGTCGCGCAGCCAGACGCCGGTCGCCATGATGACGACGCCGGCTCTGGCCCGGATCTCGCGCTCGCCGGCATGGACGATCACGCCATCGACCTTGCCGTGATCGTTGCGGGTGATCTCGACCGCCTTCGCATGGTTGACCACCGCCGCGCCATGGAAGGCCGCGGTACGGGCGATGTTCAGGGTCAGCCTGGCATCGTCCACCCGCGCATCGAAATACAGGAAGCCGCCGAGCAGGTTCTCTTCGTTGAAGGTCGGGCAATGCGACAGCACCTCGGCCTTGGTGAGTTTCTGGTGGAGGATGCCTTCGCGCCAGCCGCCGGCGATGTCGTAGGTCCAGAGCAGGCTTTCAAACGCTTTGGACAGGCGCTTGTCGAACACGCCATCCTTTTCGAGCACGGGGAACAGGAACGGCAGGCGCTGCACCAGGTGCCTGGCATTCCTGCGCAGGCGCTGGCGCTCCAGCAGGGAATGGCGCACCAGCCCGAGGTTGCCCTGTTCGATATAGCGCAGGCCACCGTGCACCATCTTGGAGGATTTGGACGAGGTGCCGGAGGCGAAGTCGTTCTTCTCCACCAGGGCCACGCGGTAGCCGCGCAAGCTCGCGTCCAGCGCCGCGTAGGCGCCGGTCACGCCACCGCCGACGATGAGGATGTCAAACTGTTCGCTGGCAAGGCGGTCCAGCTGCTCCTGGCGGACCAGGCGCAGCGGCTCGGTGGAGGTCATCGCGGCGCGGTCCTTGCCCGGATTTCTGGATGGAAAAACCATCATGTCGTAGAGATCTCCTGACTGCTTATTGATTGTGGAAGGTCTGCGCGTGACGCAGCTCGGACGCCACCCGCGCATGCCACAGCGCGCGGCGTTCGCCGCGCTCGCTGGCGCCGAGCCGGGGCTCGAAGACGGCATCGGTTTCATTGGTGGCGCGGGCTTGCTGCAGCGACTCCCACAGCAATCCCGACGATCCCGCGAAGAAGGCAATGCCGCGCAAGCTGGCCCGGTCGGTTTCGCGCATGCGCCGGATCGGCATGCCGGTCAGGTCCGCCTGGATCTGCAGCAAGGCGTCGCTGCCGGACAAGCCGCCGCCCACGATGAGTTCGGACACCTTCACGCCAGCGACTTCCTCGTTGGCCTCGATGCACGAAGCAACCGCGTGGGCAATGCCTTCGAGGATGGCGTAGGCCACCTCGGCCTGGGAGCTGGCGATGGAAACGCCCGTCAGCGAGGCCCGCGCCTCGGGCTGCATCTGCGGTACCCGCAGCCCCGTCAGCGCGGGCAGGAACGTCACGCCGCGCGCCGAATCGACCGTGGCCGCCAGCGCGCTGATCTGCTTCGCGCTCTCGAACCAGCGCAACTTCTCGCAGACCCAGTTGAGCGCCGAACCGGTAGTGGCCACGAAGGTTTCGACCGAGAGGTGCGAGACATGATGCTGCCGGCGCGCGGTCATGGTCAGGGTGCCGTCGTACAGCCCCGCCCTGGCCGGCAGCTCCGGCCCGGTCATCAGGTCGACGAAGCTGCCGGTGCCGTGCACGCACATCGATTGCCCCCGGTCCAGGCACCCGAGCCCCGCCGCGCCCGCGAGCTGGTCGCCGGCGCAGGCGAGGATCGGCACGTCGATGCCCAGTTGCTCCGGCCGGGTGCGGCCGAAGTCGTCCGCGTCCTGGCGCAGCGCCGGCAAGAGCGCAGCAGGAAAGCCCAGCGCGTCCAGCCAGCCGAGGTGGTAGCGGTGCTCCGCCAGCACGTAGGCACTGGCGGATGTCACGTTGGTGGGCGTGGTTACGCAGGTGCGTTCGCTGGACAGGTGCCACAGCAGCCAGGTATCGATCGTGCCGAACGCAAGACGGTTCTCCCGGAACGCCTCGGCCACGGCCGGGGTGTCGTGGAGATGGCGGGCCGCCCAGAGGTAGGGGGACCGCACGCCCGCCGGGCGGCCGACCTGCTCGATCAACGTCTTGTCCCAGGCCGGCGCCAGCGCGTTGAGTTCGCTGACGTAGCGCGTGTCCTGCCAGACCATGGCGGGCACGAGCGCGCGGCCGGTGCGGGTATCCCAAAGCACCGCCGTGGCCCGCTGCGTGGCCAGGCCCAGCGCCACGATTTGCAACTGCTCCTGCTGCGCGCGCGCAATCGTCGCGCGGCACACGGCGATGGTCTTCTCCAGGATCGCGTTCGCATCCTGTTCCACCACGCCGGGCCGCGGCGCGTCCACCTGGAGCGCCATGTACTCC
This sequence comes from Cupriavidus sp. 05N39, assembly GCF_056397325.1. NCBI lineage: Bacteria > Pseudomonadati > Pseudomonadota > Betaproteobacteria > Burkholderiales > Burkholderiaceae > Cupriavidus > Cupriavidus sp. 05N39. The sequence goes on along the minus strand of NZ_JBFTNE010000004.1, from coordinate 90,901 downwards.
AGGCAGGAGACATGGCCGTCGGCGGCGACGACAGCCGCGCGCGTTCCGGAGGTGCCTTCGTCGATGGCGAGTATGACGTGCCTGTTGTGCTTCATCGCTGGGTTTTCTCTATCGCCGGGTTGAGGAACGCCGGGGCCGGCTGTTCATCGCCGCTGAATTGCGGGGCATCGGCTTCGTTGTCTGGATTGATCGTGGTGCGCGTCGGGTCCCAGCGGATCACAAAGCAGATGATGCTGGCCGTCAGCGGCACGATCGACAGGATAAGGAAGGTTTTTTCCAGGCCATAGTTCTCCCGGAAGATCGGGAAAATCAGCAGGCCCAGCGCCGCGCCGGTCGAGCCCAGGGCACCGATGATGCCGTTCGCCCCCGCGCGCAGTTCACTGCGGAACGACAGCGACGAAAGGCTCTTGCCATTGGCGCCGGGGCCGCCCGAGTGGAAAAGGATAAACAGCGACGGCACGATCACCGCCACCCAGACCGGCATCTTGCCGTTGAACAGGCCGAGGATCAGCAGCATGACGAAGACGGCGGCGAATCCGAAGGCGGAAGCGCGCCGCAAGCCAAGCTTTCTGCCGATCAGCGGCGACATGAAGCCCCCGAAGATGCCGAAGACATTGAAGACCAGCGCGCCCACGGTGGCGTAGATGAAGTCCTTGCCGAACAAGGCCGCGCTGATCAGCGGCAAATACCAGCCGACCGCGAAATACTGGATGGACTGGCCGATCTGCACGGTCGCCGCAAGGATGGTGCGCGGCAGGTACACGCCGCGGAAGATAAGCAACACATTGGCCAGGCCGCGTTTTGCCTGGTTGAGGACAGGCAGGCGCTCGTCCACCGGCGCGGCCACGAAGGGCCGGCCATAGATCCGGGTCATCGCCCCGGCAGCGTCGTCCAGCCGCTCCTTGCGCGCCAGCCAGATCGGGCTTTCGACCAGGAAGGCAAGCTGCAGGATGAGAATGCCGACCCCGAAGATGGCCGTAGCGGCCACCGAATAGCGCCAGATGGAATCGCCCACCTGCCACGAGTGGAACAGCAAGGCCAGCAGCAGGTTGCTGCAGACGGCGGTGTACCACATGCCCTGCCAGGTATTGAGCCGGCTCTTCAACTTGACTGGCGTGAACTCCGCCAGCACCGCCATGGCAATGGCGAAATCGATGCCGTAGGCGGCGCCCACGAAGAAGCGCCCGACCAGGATGACTTCAAAGCCCGGCGCGAAGACCACCAGCAGCGCACCGGTCACCGCCAGGAATTTCGCCAGCACCAGCGGACGAACCCGGCCCCAGCGGTCGGCCATCCAGCCGCCGATCGGGTTGAAGGCAATGGCCACCCACGAAGCGAACGAGGTCAGCAGCGCGACCTGCGACGCGGCAAGATGCAAATCCCGCGTCATGGGCCCAAGGCCCGCGCTCAATGCGGAATTGGAGAATGCGTCAAGGAATAATCCCCCCAGCGCGAGCCACCAGATGAGGCCGGCTCTGCCTTTTATGCCTGGGCAGGAATCAATAAACGAGATGACATCATCGATGCCACGGATCTTGATCGTGGATTGCACAGCGGTCTCCTTGTTTTATTTCTGTAAGAGGCCGCAGCAATCTGCACGCAGGGAGAGACCATCTTACAGATGGTCTCTTATCTAGATCTGCAGGCGCACTTTAGGTTGAAAGTTTCCGAGTGTCAAGGGAGTAATCGGGCGCTGCCTGGCCTGCCCCGGACCGGCGGCGCGAGGCGCCGCCAGCCGGTTTTGCCAGAACTTGCTACATTGCTCCCTGCGGCCAACGCAGCCCCGGCCAGCTTCAGACGACCGATCCAAGGAGATACCGAATGCCCATCGAGAGCACCCGCACCGCCCTTCAACTCCGCTCGCTGATCAAGCGCGGCGGCGAACTGGAGTTGTCGCTTGCCAGCGTCGACATCCCCCAGCCCGGCCCGGACGAAGTGCTGATCCGTGTCGAAGCCTCGCCCCTGAACCCGTCCGACCTCGGCCTGCTGTTCGGCGCCGCCGACATGAGCACGGCAAAGGCCAGCGGCACGGCCGGCCAGCCCGTCGTCACCGCCCGCGTCCCTGAGGCGGCGATGAGGAGCATGGCGGGCCGGGTGGATGTGTCCATGCCGGTCGGCAATGAAGGCGCGGGGGTGGTCGTCGAGGCGGGCTCATCGGCCGCGGCGCAGGCGCTGCTGGGCAAGACGGTGGCGGCCATTGGCGGCGCGATGTACTCGCAGTACCGCTGTATCCCGGCGGACCAGTGCCTGGTCCTGCCGGAAGGGGCGACACCGGCCGAAGGCGCCTCGTCGTTCGTCAACCCGCTCACGGCGCTCGGCATGGTCGAAACCATGCGGCGCGAGGGACATACCGCGCTGGTGCACACCGCTGCCGCCTCCAATCTGGGGCAGATGCTTAACCAGATCTGCCTCAAGGATGGCGTCGGCCTGGTGAACATCGTGCGCAAGCAAGAGCAGGCGGATCTGCTCAAGGCGCAGGGTGCGGTTCACGTCTGCAACGCGGCCTCGCCCACCTTCCTGCAAGACCTCACCGAAGCGATCGCGGCCACGGGCGCGACGCTCGCCTTCGACGCCACCGGCGGCGGCAAGCTTGCGGGACAGATCCTGAGCTGCATGGAGGCGGCCTTGAGCAGGAAAGCCGGCGAGTACAGCCGCTATGGCTCGACGACGCACAAGCAGGTCTACCTCTACGGCGGCCTGGACACCTCGCCGACCGAGTTCACCCGCAACTTCGGCATGGCCTGGGGAATGGGAGGCTGGCTGCTGTTTCCCTTCCTGCAGAAGATCGGACCGCATGCGGCGGGCGCGCTCAAGCAGCGCGTGGTGGCGGAACTGAAGACGACCTTTGCCAGCCACTACTCGAAGGAGATCTCGCTGGCCGAGGTACTGGACCTGGACGTGATCGCGGTCTACAACAAGCGCGCGACCGGCGAGAAGTATCTGATTAATCCGAACAAGGGGCTGGCTGGGTAATGACCCGCGGCGCGGCATGCCGCGCTTGCCGGCTTTCAGTGCCCGCGCCGGGCACTGAAAAGGATCTGCCCGAGCCGGTCGGCAGCGCTCCGTAACCCGCTGCCTGTCGGACGGCTGCCGTCCTGGCGCGCTTCAGGACGGCAGCGCCATGTACAGGATCGGGAATGGATTACCGAACGGGTCCGGCGCGGAGCGGCCGATCCGGCGTACATGCTCGTGGAATCCAGCCGCGTGCCCGTTCTGCTTCTTCCCAGACAACAAAGCGCTGTGCGAGGCCGGCCGCGATGGCGAGCAATATGATCAATGACGTCATTTGCGCCAAACAGGGTTAGCAGGCACCCGGGGGCGGCAGCCATGCCACGCATTGTCATGAAACGATAATCACTTTCTGTCAGCACATTTCATTTGAAAATGATTACCAATAGCATAAGCGAAAATTAATCGGCATAACCTTACAAACTCATTTCAAAACAAATATTATTTTTAAGGAATTCATGGAATTTCTTATATCGATTGCCCTATGATTAACCGGCAGAAAATCCACGCACAATGAATGCGGTGATTGGACCGGGAGCCTTCGATGCAGGTGACTTTTTTCCAGCGCGGTTGCATCCGGCTCGAACTGCCTGTTGATCCTCGCATTGATCTTCCCGCGGCCCTTCGGATGGAAGTGCCTGGCGGTGATGCCAGGGGGAGCAACGCCGTTCGTGCCAGCGGCTGCCCAAGATGAACTGGGGCACACTGCCGGACGTCGCGCTGGCGTGCGTGGCGGCAGGCTATGCCATCGCCGCGGTACTGGCCAGCCGGCGCGCGCCGGCGCAGGCCGCCATCCCTTGCGCCGCCCCGGAAGACGCCGGCCTGCACCCGGTCAGCGTGCTCAAGCCGCTGTGCGGTGCCGCCCCCCAGCTTTATGAGAACCTTGCAGGCCTGTGCCGGCAACGGCATCCGGCGTTCCAGCTGGTGTTCGGCGTCCATGCGGCGGACGATCCCGCCATCGCGGTGGTGGCGCGGCTGCGCGCGGAATTTCCGGCATGCGACATTGCCCTGGTGACCGACTCCCGGGTGCACGGCAGCAACCTCAAGGTCAGCAACCTGATCAACCTGCTGCCACAAGCGCGCCATCCCTGGCTGTTGATTGCCGACAGTGACATTGCGGCGCCCCCGGATTACCTGGCCCGCGTCACCGCGCCGCTGGCCGACGCCGCGGTTGGCGTGGTGACCTGCCTGTACCGCGGCAGGGCCGCAGGCGGACTATGGTCACGGGTCGGCGCGCAGTTTATCGACGACTGGTTCGCGCCCTCCGTGCGCATCGCCCACGGCGGCGGCTCGCGCCGCTTCTCCTTCGGCGCGACGATTGCCCTGCGGCGAGAGGTACTCGACGCCATCGGTGGATTCGCGCCCCTGGCCAACCGGCTCGCCGACGATTTCTGGCTTGGCGAGCTGACCCGCCGCAGCGGCTTGCGTACCGTGCTATCGGACGTCGTGGTGAGCACGGACGTGACGGAAACGCATCTGCCCGCGCTGTGGGCGCACGAACTGCGCTGGCTGCGCACCATCCGTTCCATCAACCCTCCCGGCTTTGCCTTTACCTTCATCACCTTTACCTGGCCCGTGCTGGCGCTGGCCGCCTGGCTATCGCCGCAGCCTCTGGTGCTGGCCGTGGCGCTGGCCGGTATCTTGGCGCGCAGCGTGCTGGCGGGCAGCGCCGCCGCGGCCTTGCGCGCGCCGCTGCGCGACGCGCTGCTGCTCGTCGAATGGGCGGCCGCGCTGTTCGGCGAGAAGGTGCGCTGGCGTGACCAGGTCATGTCGGTACGCGATTACCCCGCCGCTGCCGCCGCGCCCCGCCCGGAGTTCGCGAGCCCGCACTCCGGCCCTGTTCCGCAACAAGGCACCGGCACGCAAGCGGTCACTGGCTTTGCCGCCGGCATGATGGCGCTGCCCCTTTCCCTGCAGGCCGATGGCGCGGACAATGACGAGCGCGACCGCTCTCCCGCCCCGTCTGCAAACGGCATGTTTCCACAGAGACCGCTATGAGAACGCTCTTCCTGCAGGCCCCTTCCTTCGATGGTTTCGACGGCGGCGCCGGTTCGCGCTACCAGGCCAAGCGCGAGATCAAATCGTTCTGGTATCCCACCTGGCTGGCCCAGCCCGCCGCGCTGGTGCCCGACAGCCGCGTGCTGGATGCGCCGGCCGACGGCCTGGACGCACAGGCCACGCTAGATATCGCCGCCGGCTTCGACCTGGTCATCATCCACACCAGCACGCCGTCCTTCCCGACCGACGCGAAGTTCGCCGAGGAACTGAAGAAGCGCAAGCCTGGCGTGCTGATCGGCATGGTGGGCGCCAAGCCGGCGGTAGACCCGGGTGGCACGCTGGGCGCCAGCACCGCCATCGATTTCGTGTGCCGCGAGGAATTCGACTACACCTGCCAGGATGTGGCGGCGGGCAAGCCGCTCAAGGACGTGCCGGGCCTGAGCTACCGCCTGCCGGACGGCTCGCTGGAGCACAACGGCCCGCGCCCGATGATAGAAAACATGGACGCACTGCCCTTTGTGGCGCCCGTGTACAAGCGTGACCTGAAGATCGACAACTACTTCATCGGCTACCTGAAGCACCCCTACGTGTCGATCTACACCGGCCGGGGCTGCCGCTCGAAGTGCACCTTCTGCCTGTGGCCGCAGACCGTGGGCGGGCACCGCTACCGCACCCGCTCGCCGGAGAGCGTGATCGCCGAGGTGAAGTGGATCAAGGAGAACATGCCTGAGGTGAAGGAGATCATGTTCGACGACGACACCTTCACCGACTTCAAGCCGCGTGTGGAAGAAATCGCGCGCGGCCTGGRCAAGCTCGACGTGACGTGGTCGTGCAACGCCAAGGCCAACGTGCCGTACAGCACGCTCAAGATCATGAAGGAAAACGGGCTGCGCCTGCTGCTGGTGGGTTACGAATCCGGCGACGACCAGATCCTGCTGAACATCAAGAAGGGCCTGCGCACCGACATCGCGCGACGCTTCACCGAGGACTGCCGCAAGCTCGGCATCACCATCCACGGYACCTTTATCCTGGGCCTGCCGGGCGAGACCCGCGAGACCATCGAGAAAACCATCGAGTACGCCAAGGACATCAACCCGCACACCATCCAGGTATCGCTGGCGGCGCCCTATCCGGGCACCACGCTGTACCGCCAGGCGGTGGAAAACGGCTGGCTGGAAGAGAACAAGGTCATCAACCTGGTCAACGACAAGGGCGTGCAGCTCGCCGCGATCAGCTACCCGCACCTCTCCAGGGAGGAGATCTATCACGGCGTGGAGACCTTCTACAAGCGCTTCTACTTCCGCCCCGGCAAGATCTGGGAGATCGTGCGCGAGATGCTGGGCAGCTGGGAGATGATGAAGCGGCGCCTGCGCGAAGGCGTGGAGTTCTTCCGTTTCCTGCGTTCGCACGAAGCGTGAGCCCGGCGCAAGACAAGATGACAGGGCAGACCGCGGTGGCATCGCCACGCGCGCTGATCCTCACCGCGGACGATTTCGGGCTGCATCCCGCCGTCAACGAGGCGGTTGAGATGGCCTGCCGCGATGGCGTGCTCAACGCGGCCAGCCTGATGGTGGCCGCGCCTGCCGCCGCCGACGCGGTGGCGCGCGCGCGCCGCCTGCCCGGCCTGCGGGTGGGGCTGCACCTGGTGCTGGCCGACGGGCCCGCGATGCTGCCGCCCGCACGGATCCCGGCGCTGGTCGACGCGCAAGGCCGCTTCGGCTCCGCCATGGCACGTGACGGCTGCCGCTTCTTCTTCCTGCCCGGGGCGCGGCGGCAGCTTGCCGCCGAGATCCGCGCGCAGTTCGAAGCCTTTGCAGCCACCGGGCTGGCACTGGACCACGTCAACGCCCACAAGCATTTCCATCTGCATCCCACCGTGCTGTCGCTGACGCTGGCGATCGGCCGCGAGTTCGGCCTGCGCGCCGTGCGCCTGCCGCGCGAGCACCGCGCGCCGCTGCTGCTGCGGCCCTGGCTCGCGCTATTGCGGCGCCGCCTTGCCGCCGCGGGCGTGGCGCACAACGATTACGTGGTGGGCATCGCCAATAGCGGCGCCATGGACGAAGCCACGCTGCTGGCCGCGCTCGCGCGCCTGCCCGCGGGCGTGGGTGAGATCTACTTCCATCCCGCCGTGGTATCGGGCGCCGAAGTCACGGCCACCATGCGCGGCTATCGCCATGCCGACGAACTGGCCGCGCTGCTGTCGCCACGCGTGCGCGCCGCGCTGGACCGGACCGCGCCGCGCCGAGGCGGCTTCGCCGACGTGCTGGCCCCGGCATGAAGGGCACGGCAATGCTGGCGGCAACACCAGCGGCAACCCTGGCCGCAAACACGCGATGAAGCGGCTGATCTACCTGTCCGGCCTGCTCGGCCTGCTTGGCCTGACCCTGCTGATCAGCCACGAGGGCGCGAGCGACGTGGCCCGCATCGTCGCCGATGGCGGCTGGCTGTTGCTGCTGCTCGTGCCCTTCCACGCGCTGCCCCTGCTGCTGGACGCACAGGGCTGGCGCGTGCTGCTGACCTCGGCCGATCCCGGAGAGCGCGCCGGCCTGGGCTTCCTCTGGTGGGTGGCCACCGTGCGCGAAGCCGTCAACAGGCTTCTGCCCACCGCCAGCGTGGGCGGTGAACTGGCCGGCATCCACCTGACCCGCCTGCGCATCCACGACACCACCGCAATCACCGCCAGCATCGTGGTGGAAGTCATGGTGACGCTGTTCGCGCAATACCTCTTCTCCGCGCTGGGCGTGATGCTGCTGATACTCGCGATGCACGATGGCGGCCAGGCGTGGGTGATCCTGCTCGGACTGGCGCTATCTCTCCCCGTGCCGGTACTGTTCGCGCTCTCGCTGCGTCACAGCGCCATCTTCGAGCGCCTGGAGGGTGCCGCCAAGCGCCTGTTCGGCGGGGACCACAGGCTGGTGGCGCTGATCGACGGCGCTCGCCTCGACGCCGCCATCCGCGCGCTCAATGCGCGCCACGGCGAACTTGCGGCCGCGCTCGCCTGGCAGCTCGCCGGTTTTCTCGCGGGCACGCTGGAAATCTGGTTCGCGCTGATGCTGCTGGGCCATCCGGTGCCGTTCTGGCAGGCCATCGCCATCGAATCGCTGACCCAGGCAGCGCGCCATGTCGCCTTCTTCGTGCCGGCCGGGCTGGGCGTGCAGGAGGCCGTCGTGATGCTGCTGGGCCATCTGCTCGGGGTGGACCCGCAAGTGTCGCTGTCGCTGGCGCTGGTCAAGCGCGCACGCGAGGTGCTGTTCGGCGTGCCGGCATTGTTGTCATGGCAATGGGTGGAACTGCGCCGCTGGCGGCGGGAGGCGGCGGCGCCAAGGTAAGTGCCAACCCGCGCCGCACGCAACTCCGCTGTCCGCCTGGCCCCCCGCAAATCCTGGCGGAAGCGCAGGCCAATGTCATCATGCCGCGCCGCCGCGAAGAAATGACCAGCGCGCGCGTGCGCGGCCATCTGCAGCATACGCAACCCGGCTGGCCGGACCTTGCCGCCACCGCCGACGCGCTGCACATGTCGGTCTCTACGCTGCAGCGTCGCCTGGCCACGGAAGGCACCTCATTCCAGGCGCTGAAGGATGAACTGCGCCGCGACATCGCCATCGTCCGGCTGAACACCAGCAAGGTGCCGCTGGCCGCGCTGGCGCAGGAACCGGGATTTACCGACAGCGCGGCATTCCAGCGCGCATTCAAGGGATGGACAGGTAGTGCGCCGGGAACGTATCGCCGGGGTGACAGCGGCGGCTAGCCGGCCGGTGTCCGCAGTACGATCACGGACTGCGAAGGGGGTACCGGATTACGGGAGGGGATTATCGTGCCGACTGCATGGGCACGACGTAGCTCGGCGTTCTCGCCGAATCGCGAGCTTCCTGCAAGGCCACGCCTCCCTGGCGTCGAGGCGTGGTACGGACAGCGCAGACTACGGCCCGCCTATCGCGGGCACGTGATGATTCCGTTCGATGCGCCGCGCGGGCGACTCGACTGCTGACGGCTGCCGGCGACTCAGCGCGAGGCCACCAGCACGCCGGTGTTGCCGTCCCAGACCAGCTGGGTGTTCAGGTCGCGCGTGGTATTGAGCTTGCCGTTCACGTAGAGGTTGGTCTTCATCGCGTAGGTGCCCTGCGGAGCGCTATCCGGCAGCTTGAGCTCGAAGGAATTTTCGAAGCGGCCGGCCGAGTTCGCGGTGAATGGCTTGGTGCTGGCCCGGATAGGGTTGCCGTCGGGGGCGTAAACCTGCAGCTCCTCGCGGACTTCCTGCACCGGCTTGTTGGTGCCATTGACCAGCTCCACCGAGGAACTGACCTTGACCGGCTGGCCGCGCTTCACCACCTGGCTGCTCAGTTGCGGCGAATAGGACACCACCATCGGCTCGCGCGGCGCCGTGCCGCGGGTCTTGCGGTAGTCGACATCGGCCTGCGCAGCGGTCTTGGTCTGGCGCGACTGGACATTGATCGCCAGGCACGCGACGGCGCCCGTTGCGCCACCCAGCGCGGCGCCTGCGAGGGCGCCCTTCGTGCCGCCGAGAATGGCACCCAGCATCGCGCCCGCGGCCGCGCCGACCAGCGCGCCGGTGCCCACGCCGCAGGGATCTTCTGTAGCCGCACTGCTCTGCGGCCGGCCGGGGCCGCCCGGCTGGGAAGCCGCGCAGCCGCCCAGCAAAGCCAGGACCGAAAGATAGACAACGGCGTGCTGGGCCGGCTTGATGCGTTTCATCGGGGTATCCAAGGTGGGTTAGCAGTAGGTGTGGAACGAGGTCAATCGAAACAAACGGGAAAGATGTGGTGAGACCAGTCGGCAGCTACGCGGCAACCTTGGCCGCGCGTGCGCGGCGGCCATGCAGAAGCCGCCCTGCGCGGCGCGGCTCCCGGTCACTTGATGGTCGTCTCATCCCTGAGGTATTGCAGTTCGCGCTCGCGGATGCGGCGCCCCAGGCTGATGGCTTGCGGGTTGTTGGGGTCGATCCGCCGGGCGCTTTCAACATAGGTCTTGGCCGCGTCGAACTTCATCTGCGAAAGCGCCTGATCGGCATCGCGCAGGAACGACTGGGCCAGGTCGGCCTGGGGATTGCGCGCGGCCGGTGCCGGTGCCGATGGAAGCGCCGGCGGCCTGACCCCGGTCGCCTGGACTACGGCGGTGGCCGGGTCCGCGGACGCGCGGTTGGCCTCCTGTGCGCGTGCGGCATCCTGCGATCGCGCGGCTTCCTGCACCTGCGCGCGCAGCGCCGCCAGATCCAGGTCTTCGCGATTGCGCGCCTGCACCTGGTCGAGCGCGGCGCGGGCAGCGCCGATATTGCCTTCCGTAATGTGCTGGCGCGCTTCCGCGCCGGCCGCCGCGGCGGCGGCCAGGGCCTGCTCGACCTGCTGGCGCAAATCCTTGGCGGTTGCGGTATCGGCGCAGGGCGCGCCAAGCTGGTCCAGCCCATTGCGGGCGCTGAGCAGCCGGCGCTCGCTGATGCGGCTGGCGATGGTGCGGAAGCTGCGCTGGCACGCCGCCAGCGCAGCCTCTGCCTTGTCCGCGGCGGCCTGCAGATCCACCGCCTTGACACGTGCCTGCCCGCTGCAAGAGGCCGCGGCAAGCCCGGCCTGGGCGCGCGCCGAGGCCGGATCGCCCGCTGCGAGGTGCCTGGCGCCGGCGACCAGCGCCTGCTCGCAGGCCTGGTTCTTCTCCCCCGACTTGCCGACCATGTACAAACCAACCACGGCGGCAGCCACCACGCCTGCGGCCACCATCAGGCCGCGGCCCTTGCGGGGGGGCTTGGGTCTGGATTCGGCTTCGGCCCTGGTTTCGGGCTTGGTTTCGGCCTTGACCTTGGCCTTGCCTTCGTCTTTCTCCTGGGCCTTAGGCTTGGGCTTGGGCTGGGGCGGCGGCTTGGCCGCCACAGGCTGGGGCGCGGGCGCGGCGCTCACCGCTTCCTGCGCGGCCGGCGTCGATTGTGCCGCAACCGGTGCCGACGCCTCAGGCGCCGGCATGGACACGCCAGCCACGGGCTGGCTGGCCGGCGGCGCCTGAGGCGTATCCGCGACGGCGTCGCCCACCGCCTTGCCGCAGTAGGGGCAGTGACTTACCGCGTCGTACAGACGCGCTTCACAAGCTAGACAGTTTTCCAAGACTCACCCCAACGACATCAGGACAGCGGCGGCGGCATCAGCGGCGCGGCCGCGAACGGCGAAGCACCCTGCAGCACCACGGCCAGTTCAGGCACCTGGTTCAGCTCCAGCCAGCCGGCCAGGCCGGCACGCCAGACCTTGGTGCCCGCCAGGGCGATCTGCCCGGCCTGCAGCATCTGCCCGATCTGGCTGGCCTGGAACGGACCGTACTGCTGGCCGTTCACGCCGAGGTGGTACTGGTGTTCCACCAGGGGCGGCGGCATGCCGCCCAGCGGCGGAGGCGTGCCAGGCGCGGGCGGCATGCCCGGCGCGGCCATCAGGCCTGGCATGGCCGCTTGCGGGATCGTTGCCTGCGGGATGGCCGTGGCGGCGGCCGCGGGCTGCCCTTGCAGCAGCGCCTCCAGGCGGCCGGGTTCCAGCATCTCCGCATTGAGCATGAACTTCAGGCGCAGCGGACCGTCGTCGTCGGCCTCCCGCACTTCCCATTCGTAGGCATCGGCGTCCGATTCCGCGATCACCGTGGCCCAGGGCTTGAGGTTGCCCAGCAGCCGGTTCACCGCTTGCTTGACCTCGCTGTCGGACAGGCCCTGGCGGCGCGCGCGCTCGTTGAGTTCGGCGGCGGCCTCGGCCGCGATGGCGCTGGCAAAGCCCTTGCGCTCCTGCTCGGCACCGTTGCCGTCGGCCACCAGCTTGGACGTGTAGACCGCGCTCTCGTAGTACTCGCACAGGGCGGCCAGTGCCGCGGTCTGCCAGGGGCCCATCTCGGCGATGCGATCCTGCACGCGCTCGACGATGGCTTCGCGGTAAGCCGGCGGCAAGCCGTTCTGGCGCACCGCGCGCTCGTTGCCGATGCGCCGCACGTCGCCGCGCGCTACCGCGAACTGGTACTGGCCGGGCGGCACCACGCGCTGGCTCGAGCGGGTCAGCACGCCCAGCATCACGGCGTAGAGGAACTGCTTGAAGTCTTCCGCCAGGCGGTTGAGCTCATCCGTGTTCGGCGCGATCGGATGGCTGAACTGGGTGGCGTCGATATGCGTGTGCGTGGGGCTCTTTTCCGCCTCCTTGCGGTAGCTGGTGCGCCAGCCTTCCAGCCCGCGCAGCACCGTCATGGGCACGCCCGAGAGTTCGCAATAGCAGACCGCGCGCCCCGGCACGCCGGTCTCGACGATGGAGAGCTGGGCCGTGGTAATGCCGGCTTGCGTCGGAATGCAGGCCTCCAGCTCGACGCTGAACCTGCGCTTGAATTCGTCCGCGCCGGCCACACCGATAAAGCATTTGTACTGGTCGGCCTTGACCGTGAAATCGCCCGCCATGTTGGCGTCGATCCACGGCATGGCACAGGCCAGCAGCTTGCGGAAATGGTTCATGCGCTCGGCCGAGCTCATCTGCTCCAGCGCTTCGAGCAGCGGATCGGTGGCGGGCGCATCGCCGTCCACGGCGCTGACCAGCACCAGCTGGCGCTCGGCCATGCGCTTGACCTTGGTCAGTATCTGGCTGCGCTGGTCGGTATCGGCCAGCATCGGGAACAGGGCCTTGGAGCCGCCCAGGTCCTTGAAGGCTTCATCGGCCCACTCGCGCAGCTGGATAGCGCCGGGCATCGGCACCTCACGTTCGCCCGCGTCGATGGCGATCAGGGTCGCGTGGTCCTTCTTCAGCTCGTGCTGCAGGATGGCGTTGGCGCGCTGCAACTGGGCCAGCATGTCCAGGACCGATTCGCGCCCGGCCTGCAGCTCGCCCACCAGCCCGTTCCACACCGGCTTGCCCGCGGCGTCCACTCCCACGCGGCGCCCCAGCCAGGCCGACAGTTCGGTAAGCAGCAGCGCGGCTTCCTCGGCCGCCTTGGCGCGCAGGTGGAACTTGAGCGCATTGGCAATTTCGATGCGCAGGTGGTCCATCACCTGCACGGCCTGCTTCTCGCCGCCGCCGAAGAAGCCGCCCTTGGTCTGCTCCAGGTTGGCCAGCAGGCGCTCCAGTTCGCGGCTGCGCACGGCTTCCTTGATCTCGCGGTAGCGCTCGGCATTGTTGTTGAGCGCGGCGGTCAGTCCGCTGCCCGGCGCTTCCAGGCGGTCGTTGATCTGCTCGACCAGCGACAGCACGTACTCCAGGCCGCCGAAATCCTTGTTGTCCAGGTAGCCGTAGAGCTGGTCGCGCATGACGCGCTTGATGCGGTCGAGCACTTCGCGGCGGCGCTTGGAGACGCGGTCCTCCGTCGTATCCGCCGCGGAGTCCTGGTCGCGCACCGCATCGCGCTCGAGCTGCTTGATCGCTTCGCGTACCTGGGTAGGCCATTCGGCCCGATCGAAGCCGCTGCGGATCTCGTCGATCCGCGTATTGACACGCTGGTCCACGCCCGCGACCAGCAGGCCGTGCTTGTCCTGCAACAGTTCCTCGACCAGGAAATAGTCGAGGAACTCGCCGCTCGAACGCTTCAGTTCCACGCTCTTGTCGGAGAACTCGGGGAAGTCGCTGAACGGCGCGGCGCGCAGGGCCATGTGGTTGGCCATGAACTCGTCGCGCTGCTTGTCGGTGGCGCGGTTGGCGCCAAGGTCGTTGCCGCCGACGCCGAAGAAGGCCTTGAGCATTTCGCCGGCCCAGCGATGCGCGCGTTCGTCGCGGCGGGATTCCTGGCGCGTGTCCAGCACCGCCTGGCCCATCGCGGAATAGCGCTTCGAATAAGACAGCCGCATGTCCGCGAAGCGGTTCTTGGGTACCAGCGCGTCATGCAGGAAATTCTTGTGGTGCGCCTGGTTGACTGCCACGGAACGCTTGCGGCGCGCAAAGTCGCCCGAGGCGAAGTCCTCGAACAAGGCGTCGGCCACCATGTGATAGATATCGCCCACATCCTTGGTGTGCTGCTGCGCCAGGTTCCCGGAATCGATCAGGTACACCTCGTTGTAGGGCTCGCGCTTGAGCTCCGGCTGGTCATAGGCATCCCAGCGGCCCACGTAGCCGCGGTTGCCCAGCATGGCCGACTCCAGCTCCATCAGCGCCGCGTAGCCGTTGGCTTCGGTGCGGTCCTTGTTGGCGCCCGAGTATCCGGTGGGCAGGAACAGCATCAGTTCCACGTCGGCGCTGCCGACCTCGGTGCCGGCGAGCCAGCGGGCCAGCAGGCCCATGTCGAGGAACGCGCCCGATCCCGTGCCGCCCGCCACCGAGCCGACCACGACGATGCGGAACTTGCTGGTCTCCATCTTGAGGCCAAGCTGGTTCAGCTGGCGCTCGTGGGACAGCCCGGCCTTAAGCCCCTTGAGCTTCAGGCGGATCTTGTCGCGCAGCTTGGCGTACTTGTCGAAGAAATACAGGCGCGAAACGGCGCGGATCTGGCCAGCGCCCTTGGACGGGTCAATGCCCAGCTCGCGGATCTTCTTGGGCGTGAGCGGCGACCAGGACTGGATGTGGGGAAAGCGCGCCAGGGAATCGTCGTCCCGGCTGTACTTGTCCATGTCGAAGGACTCGACGATCTTGTCCTCGTCGCTGAACTTGACCAGCTCGTACTGCAGGTCCTCGGCCTGGGCGCGGCCGCTGTCGATGACGGCGCCGGAGTCCAGGTCGAACTGGATAAACTGCGCCACCGGGAAATCCGCCAGGCTTTCGACGCGCGTGCGCATGCCCGAGCCGCCCCAGAGCGTGTTGAGGATGCGCCGCCGCACCCGCATCAGCACCTCCATGCCGGTGCCGCCGACGCCGATGAACAGTGTCGGGCGCAGCTCGATGCTCTGCTCCTGCTTGCGCTCGGCGCGAATACTCTGATTGATGGTGTCGGACATGTTCTCTCCCCTTCCTGCGCTCTTGGCTTACTCTTGCTTGCGGTCTTGATGCGGCCTTGATGCGGCCTTACTTGCGGCCCGAGACCAGCATCAGCACCAGCGCCACCAGGCCCACCAGCGCCACCGGGCCCATGATCAGCGGCGTCAGGAACTTGGCGGCATTGACGGCAGACAGCACCACGCCCGTCGCCAGGCTGGAGAGGAAGACGAACAGCCACCAGGCTGACGCATTGGCCTTGTTGGGCGGCACGCGCTTGCCCACCAGCGTATTGGCATAGGCGTTGCGGGCGAAGAAGAAGCCGATGAACAGCAACAGCAGGATGCCGCCGCCGATCAGCAGGTCGCGCGAGCCCGTGTCGGCGGTGGCGCCCAGCTCGTTGAGCGAAGCCGGCTGCGAGACTTCCGTGCTCGTGTTCACCATGGCTGGAGCCCCTGCGGCCGGAGCCTGGGCGTTGCCACCTTCGACCGGCGCGGGCAATGCGAAACCGGAATTGTTCTGCTGAGTCTGTGCCATCCCCTCGTTCTCCCTGTTCAATATCAATGCGAGTTCAAAGCGAACTCAAATTCGGATTCAGTGCGGTAACAAATGCGGTATCGGGGGCGATATCAGGCCGGGGCCGTCAGCGCCCGCTGAAGCGCAGCGAATGGCCCTCGGCCGCGTTGCGCACCTGCGGCTTGCCCAGCCCGCGGCGAACCTCGCCGATGGGCTGGCCCGCGTCGTCCTTGAGGACGAGGCGGGCGAACGGCTTGAGCACCACGTGGCGCGGCACCCCGTCCACCAGCAGTTCGTAGCGCTTGCTGCGGCCCGACACCAGCCCGAGCGCACCCGCGCCCAGCACCAGCGCGAGCAGCCCGCCGATCGCCACCAGCAAGGGCAGCAGCGGATACTGGATGCGCACCAGCAGCGGCACGCGCGCCACCGAGGCGCGCACGCTCTCCGGTGGCGTGAAGACTTCGGAAATGGGATCGCCCGGGAACAGCTCGCGCATTTCGCCGGCAAAGCCGTCCGACAGCGCCAGCTGCTGGCCCGCGAGCCCGATCTCGACGGTCATCGGCAGCAGCACCTGCTTGCCCATGGCCGACATGGCCTGCGCCGACCACGGCGAGGGCACCTGCGCCATCGGCAGCGCGAACTGCGCCTGCACCGGCTGGCTGGCACCGGGCTGCAGGTCCTTGACCGCCGCCGGCTCCACCTGCACCGGCACGCTCTGGCCACCGGCGCCCAGCGTGGCATTCACGCCAGCCGAGCGGATCACGTAGGGATAGAACAGGTTCTGCAGCGAGGCCTGCAAGGCCACCGTGGGCACGAGACTGGCCGCGTCCACGTCGAGCACGATGGTGCGCTGGTCGGTACCGAGGCTGGCGCGCACATTGGGCGTGTTCCTGACCAGTTCCGGCACGATCCGCACGGCATCCTGGTCGATCGGCTTGAGCCGCGCCGGCGCGCGCGTCAGCACCTTGGACAGCCGCCCTTCGGCCATGATGCGGCCGAGCGCGTCGGCCGCCGGCTGGCCGTAGGCCAGCGCATACACCATCAGGCCCTTGGCCGCGTACTGCTTGCCCTGGACCGGCATCTTGAGCGGGAATGCCAGGGTCCGGGTGATCGACGGCTCGAGGTGGAGCAGGCGGTAGAAATCGCGGTTGCGCTCCGCAGTCTGCGCGTCGTTGTTAGGGCTGTTCTTGTTATTGGTGAAGATCCAGATGATGCCCGGCGCCGCCTTGAACGGACCGGTGATGGTCTTGGTGACCGCCTCCTGGAAATCGGTGTCGGCCAGCGCCTCGCCCGCGCCCTTGCGGGCCACCGCCAGCGGCGCCAGGCGCCGCGCCACATCGGCAGCGCCTGTGCCCTGGGAAAGCAGGGCCGGCGAGGCATTGCCGGCGGTGCTCTGGCTGAACGCCAGCAGATACACCTTGTCCTCGGCACTGGCCGCGGCGCCCGCGACGGCAGCCACCAGCGGCTTCAGCCGGGAAGCGGGATCGGCATAGAAAGGCTCCATCCAGCCGGAGTTCTGCACCAGGAAGGCCTGTTGCACGCCCGCGGCGCGCGCCGGCACGGCACAGCACAAGATCGCCGCGGCGACCCCAACGACAAATCGCTTCATGCTTGTAGCTTCCAGCCGTCGATGCGAGTGATCAAGGGGTGGTAGGCCCATAGCAGGCCATCATGGACGAACAGGCGCAGACGCCACGGCTCGCTTACGGAGAACGAGTGGAAGGCGATTTCCGTCGATCCGTCGTCCATCACCAGCTTCGCGGGCGTGCGATCGACCGATTGCAGCACCTCGTCCAGGCTTTTCGCCGTCGCGAGCTTGATCCCGACCACCACGCCGTCTTGCGATTCGAGCAGCGGCATCACCACCTCGTCGGTGGCGCCATCGTCGCCATGCTCCGGCTCGACCCAGGGATCGGTCTTGAAGCGGGCTGCGAAACGGTAGTTCACGCTGCCCGAGCACAGGCGCGGCGCTTGCACCGGATGCCGGGCGGGCTGATCGATGCCGAGCTCCAGGTAGCAATATGTGCCTGCGGCATCGTCAAAGCACAGCTGCGACAGATGCCCCACCGGCGAAAGGCTGGCGCAGCCGAAGCGGAAATCCGGCCGGAGATTGTCCGGCCAAGGCCTGAAGCTGGCTTCGCAATCGCCATTGGAAAGCATGCGCAGCAGCAACTGGCCACGCTCGGCGGGCCAGATGGCGATGCGGCCGCTGACCAGCGGCGCATGGAGCGCCCCGGTATCCAGGCCGGCCAGGGAAAGCGCCACCACGGGCCCCGGCGCGCCCTGCGCGTCGGCGCTGGCAAAGCGCACCGAGCCGGCGCCGGCGTCGAGCGGCACCCAGATCCGTTCTGCGAAATGGATGGGGGCGCCAAGCGCCTTGCCCGCGCCGATGTAGTCGACCCCGAAACGCAGTCCCGGCACATCCACGCGCACGCAGGCCAGCCCGGAATCGGTACCGAAGAAGATGCGGCTGGCGCTGCCATCCAGCGCCACTTCGGCTCGCCAGTCCTCGCGCGGGATGCCGGACACCTCCAGCATGCCGCGGCCCTCGTAGTCGACGGGTTCCCAGCGGCCGCTGGCAGGCAGCCGCGCATAGAGCAGCCCCTTGGCAGGATCCAGCGCAAGCAGTACCGGCGCCCGGGTGCCAGCCGGCAGCGAGAAAAACTCGTAGCTGCCTTCCGGCGGCATGCTCAGGCTGTCATCCGGGTCCGTATCGGCGCGCCGGAGGAACGGCTCGCTCAGCCGCAACGGCCGCGCTGCCTGCCTCAGTCCACGGGACGGGCGCGCGCTGCGTTGCAGGATGTCGGCGGCGCCGTGCGGCGGGATCCAGCTTGCGGCCGGCGCCGCCGCGGGCCGCAGCAGGGCATGTCCGGTCTGTGGATCGAACTTGAATTCAGGCGGATAGAGACCTGGTGCCGCCGCGCTTGAACGCCCGCATTGCATCAGCACGCGCAAGTCGTCCTTCGATACGGCTTCCGGCACGGCATGTCTCTGCGTGGTCCGGTCGAGCACGAAGCCACCCCCCTCTTCCGCTGCCATCCAGTCCCCAGAATTCAACTGCCATGCCTTGGAATGCCTGCCCCTATCTTCTGCATTCATTTATCGTTGCCTTCTTTGCTGTCCTTCCCCGCCAGCACGCACCGGGGCGATCAGCCCTTCCGGTAGCGCGGACCCGCGGCGCTGCGCGTGCAGCCCCTCCCCATGCCTGGCCTCGGACACCCGACGGCCGGGGAATGCTCCCGGCGCGATTGCCCGGCGGCCCGCTTGCACCGGCTTTCTATCTGTATAGGTTCTGTGCGATGCTTCCCGCCGTGCGCAAGGTGGGTCTGTGCGATTGGAATGGCGGGTCAGCGCGGCACCTCGCCCGGGTTCCTGTACCCCCACCTTCCCAGCAATAACGGCACGGCAATGGGAATGTTTAGTGCTATTTGCCTCAAAAGAAGCAACTGCGCATTGTCCGGATTTAGGAAGGTTCCTAGCACCCCCCATTCGAAGGGCTTTCCCCTCATTGGCGGGGATTGGCGTTCCGCCCGCATTGACCGGAAACCCGGCGCGGGCGGCCGGGGCGCCCCTCCCGCATGGGGCCGATAAATCGTTAAGATAGCCTTCGCCGCATTACCCAAAAAATAGAACACGAGGAGATCATCCATGCCCCACCCGCGCATCCGCGCCACCCTGCTGGCTTCCGCCCTGCTCCTGGCCGCCCTGCCCGCGCGCGCCGACATCCGCGTGGGCATCGACGTCTCCACCACCGGGCCCGCCGCCTCCATCGGCATCCCCTCCAAGAACGCTGTGCTGATGTGGCCGCCCACCCTGGGCGGCCAGCGCGCGCAATACGTGATCCTGGACGATGGCTCCGACCCCGCCGCCGCGGTGCGCAATGTGCGCAAGCTGATTTCCGAGGAGAAGGTGGACGTGGTGGTCGGCCCCAACATCACGCCGACGGCCATCGCCGCGCTCGATGCGGTGGCTGAGGGCGAGACGCCGATGGTGGCGCTGGCCGCGTCGGCCGCCATCATCGAGCCGCAGACGGACCCGAAGCGGCGCTGGGCGTTCAAGATGCCGCAGAACGATTCGCACATGGCCACGGTGCTCACCGAGTACATGAGCAACCATGGTGTGAAGACGGTGGGCTTCATCGGCTTCAACGATGCTTACGGCGAGAGCTGGTGGCGGGAGTTCTCCAGGCTGGCGGAGCTGCGCAAGATCAAGGTGGTGGCCAACGAGCGCTTCTCGCGCAACGATACTTCGGTAACCGGGCAGGTGCTGAAGCTGATGGCGGCCAACCCGGATGCGATCCTGGTGGCCGGCGCGGGCACGCCTTCGGTACTGCCGCAGAAGACGCTGGCCGAGCGGGGGTATAAAGGGAAGGTGTACCAGACCCACGGCATCGCCACCTGGGACTTCCTGCGGGTAGGCGGCAAGGATGTGGACGGCACGCTGTTCCCGACCGGGCCGGTGGTAGTGGCCCGGCAACTGCCGGACGGCCATCCGGTGAAAAAAGTGGCACTGGATTTCGCGACGCGCTATGAGGCGAAGTACGGCGTGGACAGCATCACGCAGTTTGCCGGGGATGCCTGGGGCGCGTGGATGCTGCTGGACGACGCCGCGCGCCGTGCCGGCAAGAGCGGCGCGCAGCCGGGCACGCGGGAGTTCCGCCACGCCATGCGCGATGCGCTGGAGACCACCACCAACCTGACCATTCCCAATGGCGTGATGAACCTGAGCGTGAAAGACCATCAGGGCTTCGACCAGCGCTCGCGCGTGATGGGCGTGATCCGCGACGGCAAGTTTGCCTACGCGGCCGAGAAATAAGGATGTCTTGACATGAGCAATACGACAGCAACCCCCTCCCAACCCTTGACGATCGGCTTTATCGGGCTGGGCGCCATGGGCACGCCGATGGTGCGCCACCTGCTTGCCGCCGGCCACGGCGTGCGCGCCTGCGTGCGCCGGCCCGAGGCGGCCGACGCGGCCCGCGCGCTGGGCGCGGTGCCCTGCGCCACGCCCGCCGAAGCGGCGCGCGGCGCGGCGGTGGTGTTCACCAATGTCACCTCGTCCGAGGATGTGCGCTCGGTGCTGCTGGGCGAGCACGGCGTGATCGAGGGCGCTGCGCCGGGCACCATCTGCATCGACCATAGCACCATCTCGCCCATCGTCACGCGGGAGATCGCCGCGCGGCTGGCCGAGCGCGGCATCGAGGCGCTGGACTGCCCGGTCTCCGGCGGCACCGTGGGCGCCGAAGCGGCCAGCCTGACCATCATGGCGGGCGGCAAGGCCGAGATGCTGGACCGCGTGCGGCCACTGCTCGCGCTGCTGGGCAAGACCATTACGCATATCGGCGACCACGGCGCCGGCCAGGTTGCCAAGCTGTGCAACCAGATCGCGCAGGTGGTCAATATCGAAGGCATTGCCGAAGCCATGCGGTTCGCACAGGCCCAGCAGGTGGACAGCGGCCGCGTGCTGCAGGCCATGGCCACCGGCATGGCGGGCAGCCGCATGCTGGACATGATGGGGCCGAAGATGGTCGCGCACGACTTTGCCCCGGGCATCGAGGCACGGCTGCACGACAAGGATTTCGGGCTGGCCGCGGAGATCGCCCGCCAGCTCGGGCTGGAACTGCCCGCCATGCAGGCCACCTCGCGCCAGCTCGGCACGCTGATGGACAAGGGCTGGGGGAAGGACGACACCTCGTCGCTACTGCGGGTGCTGGAGGGGTGAGCTGCCGCGCCGCCGGGCGCTAAGCCACGTCCATCATCCTCAGGACCGCACGCAGCAGCGGGCTGTCCGTTTCGGCGAAATCGTCCATCACGTTGAAGTGGTGCCTCCCCGGCATCGGCACATGCGCCGCGCCTGGCGCCGCCGCGTTGGCGGCCCAGCCAGCGCGCAGCAGATCCGTCTGCCGCTGGTATTCCTCGGGCTCCAGCCCGCCCACCGCCGTCACCAGCGGTGCGTCCGTGGCGGGCGGCAGGAAGGCCGGCGAGAGCCGGGCCACATCGCTCTCCGACAGTTTCAGGTCGACCTGCAGGAAAGCGGCGCGCCGAAGCGGCTCCAGATCGTGCAGGCCGCTGACCGACACCACGCCCTTGACCAGATTCGCCGGCAGGTCGCTGCCCACGCGCGGCCACAGGGTGGTGAGCATCATCGCCGCCATATGGCCGCCGACGGAATGCCCGGCCACGAAGATGCGCGACCCGTCATGCCCAAGCCGGTCCGCCGCGCGGTACAGCCATGCCACGCTGCGTACCGCCTGCAGCAGGATGGTCTCCACCGTCACCGCCGGACACAACGAGTAATTGACCACCGCCACCGACACGCCGCACCGTGGCAACGCGCTGGCCACCAGGCTGTGGTCGCGCTTGTCCAGCGCGCGCCAGTAGCCGCCGTGCAGGAATACCAGCAGCGGCGGCGCCTGCCCGGCAACGGCGCCGGGGTCGGCGGGGAAGTAATCGAGCCGCTCGTCCTCGCGGTACGGGCCAGGCTCGCCATCGGCATAGCTCAGGTCTTCCAGCCAGCCGCCCCGCTCGCGCACCTGGCGCGACAGCGCCGCCCAGCGTGCCATATGGATAGCGTTGTCGGGCACCCTGGCCCGGTTGTTGTACTGGACGTCGAAGAAGGCGGGGTCCTGCGACGGCAGCTGCGCAAGACTGGCGAAGGACGGCAGGTCTGACATGGTGCTCCGGGCTTGGATTAGAGACGCGGGCGGCCTTGGCGGCCCGCAGGGGCGATGGCTGCAATCATGCTAGCCGAGTTCGCCAGCTGCCTGGAATCGACAAGATCCCGGATATCGCCTTGCCGCCGATGGTCGTAAAACGTCACCCGCGTGCCGGCCAGGGCCACCGGCAAGGTCCGCCCGCCGACGCCCGAATACCATGACCGGAGCCGCGCCATGCGGACCAGGCAAGGTCGCCAGGGATTCCCTGGCCCGGCCTAGTTGTGACCGCGCTGGATTTGCGGCATAATTCCCGGCTCAGCACCATGCTGGCACGCCGGTTCCCGGCAAATCGGCCAGCATCCACTCAGCCCGGGTGGTGAAACAGGTAGACGCAGGGGACTCAAAATCCCCCGCCGCAAGGCGTGTCGGTTCGAGTCCGACCCCGGGCACCACTGAATTTCCCAAGAAAATGCACCCGCTCCAATAGGGAGCCGTCGCCCTGTTGCGACTGCGTATGGTGCGGCCGCCTGACCGGCTGGCCCGATCCGGGCCGGCCTTTTCAGTACCAGCCCGTCCTCCGGCCGCCAAGGCGACTACGCCCCGGCCCGATCCAGCAGCACGATGGTCACCAGCACGGAGGCGTTGCTGATCGCCGTCACATCATGCTTCACGCCGGAAGCCAGATAGACGAGATCGCCCTGGCGCAGCAGCCGGTGGCCACCGTCCACGCCGACATCCACTTCGCCTTCCAGGCATTGCATGGTGACCGGCCCGGCTACCGCATGGGCCGGCATCCGTTTGCCGGCGGCCAGCACCAGGCGCATGACTTCCAGGCGGCTCTCCTTGAAGAGTGCCGTGGTGGGCGTCTGCTCAAGGCGCGCGCCCAGGGGCAGCACGCTGGCGATCTGGCCGGAGGATAGATGAGGGATGGACATCGGTGGCTCCTGGTTGTCTGCGGCGCGGCGCCTGCGTCCGCCGGACACCTCCGGTAGTGACTCCCGCCCCATTGGTGTCCCGGCCCATTCGTTCTTCAGCCGTTCGCGTCGCGCTCTGCACTGATGGTAGTACGCGCATGGGCTTTGTCCCAATGACAACGCGTGCTCCCGAGCCGGCGGAAAATTGCCGATTCGCCTGCCTGTCGCTACACGGTTTGGCAGGTCCCTCGACTATGCTGTGATTGGGCACCATGCCCGAACGCGCCGCCCGGCAGAGGCAGATTACCCTGGGAGCGCCGGCGCGAGAATGCGGGAGAACTGTCATGCAACAGCGCCTGGCCGGTTTGATTTGCGCGGCCGCCATCATGGCTTGCGCCTGTGCCACCTTGCAGCCCGAGCAGACCGGGAGCAAGTTGGTCGGAAGCCCGGAGAGCAGCGTGCGCGATGCCTTTGGCGCACCTGCCGAGGTCTACCGCCTGGCTGACGGCACCACGCGCTGGATCTATTCCCGGCAGCCGCTTGGCTTCTTTGTCTACACGGCAGATTTCGATGCCAGTGGCAAACTCAGCAGCTTCCGTCAGATGCTGACGGAAAAAGAGATCTACCAGGCGCAGATCGGCGTCTGGACCAAGCGCGACATTGAAGAGCACTTCGGCAAGCCTCGGGTCCCGATTCAGTATTACCCGCTGATGAAGCGGGAAGCCTGGTCCTATCGTATGTACAAGGACGCCAACCTGCCGGCCCACTTCAGTTGCTACTTCGACGACAACGGCGTGTTGCAGCAGACCATGATCATCGCCGATCCGCTGGGCGGCGGGAGTCATGGCAGAGGCAAGTGAGCGCGCTGCCTTACGGCTGCGCCACCAGTTCCTTGATCCACGCATGCACCACCCGGACGTCCGGCGAGGTCTCGAACCGCTCGGATGCCATCAAGTAGTACGAATGCGCCGATGACAAGCTAACCGGCGACAGCCGCACCAGTTGCCCGGACTTGAGCAGGTGCAGCAGCAGCGAGCGACGCCCGTAGGCAATGCCTTGCCCGCGCATGGCGGCGTCCAGCATCAGACCGGTATCGGTAAAGGTAGTCACGCGAGGGCTGCGCGGCATGGGCAGCCCGGCCTCGCGGAACCACGGCTCCCAGGCATGGCGGCTGTGCGACAGGAGCATGGCTTCGCCGAACAGCCTGGGCAGCGCACGCTGCCTGAGCGTGGCGAGGTAGGACGGCGCCGCCACCGGAAACCACTCGTCATGGCCCAGGTCGAGATGCGGCTCAACCGGCCTGGCCCGGGCAAAGCGCAGTGCGATGTCGGCCTCGCCATGACGGGGCACGATCATCTGGCTGGTGGGGTCCAGCGCGATGGCGATCCGGGGATGGCTGCGCTGGAATTCCGCCAGCGCGGGCACCACGCGAAAGCGGGCGAATGAAGGCAGCACGCTGACGCGCACCGTGCGCGGATCGGCCGCCGGGCCGAAGGCTTCGCCCAGCGTGGAGAGTGCTTGCCGGACCGGCCCGAGCAGGCGTTCAGCCTCGGGCGTGGGCGTCACGATGCGCGTGGTGCGCGCGAACAGGGCCACGCCGCAGCGTTGTTCGAGCTCGCGGATGCGATGGCTCACCGTGCTGTGGGCCACGCTGAGTTCTTCGGCAGCCCGGTGAAAGCTCCGCAGGCGCGCCACGGCATCGAAGGCGAGCAGCAGCGGGATCGGCGGGATGTGCTTCATGACGGGTTGCGCGGGCAATCCGCCGGCTCAGCGCGTGCGGACATAGCCTTGGTTTTGGTGATCTCGGGTGCGAAGCCGGTCGTGGCGGCGGGACGGGCGCAAACGAGCCGGCTCGCGATGCGCGATCATAGCGCACGCGCAGTGCGCAACACCCAGCCAAACAAGCCGGCGAAAGCCAGCGGGCCCCACACGGACAGCACTTCTCCCAGGCCAGGGAACAGCATGCGCTGCGGCAGTGCGGCATCGCCCGCCTGCGCCCAGTCGGCAGCCAGCAGGGCCAGGCACCCCCCCTGCACCAGCAAGTTGCGGCCTGCGCGCTCCGTGCCCAGGGCGGCGGCGGCGGCCAGCGGCGTCAGGCCGAAAGTCAGTACGGACAGCATAGGCATCTCCCGGCGCGGTGGCGCGCCGCATCGTGGATGGAATGCCGCCACTGTAGGGCCGGATCGCTCGCGATTTGATGAAAGTTGCGGCGCGATTATGCGGCTGCGTCGACCAATCCCCCCAATTGCTGGCCCTCGCCTCCCACGGCTCCGCACCGCGTACCACATGGCTCGAGGCCGCCCCAGCGCATGTTGACGCCGCTGCTTAAATCACAAACAAAAGCTTTCAGCACGCGCCCCAAGTTGTGGCAGTGATAATGGCCCACGCCAAATCTGCGCGGCGCCCGCCGGGAAGGATCGCGGCCAGAAGCTCTTGCCGCGGCCCCGCTGCGCGGGCGCCCCGTGGGCCCAGTGATTTCTCTGCAGAGCCGCTGCCGCGCCATGGAAACCATCGTCCACCTGCTTGCAACGCAACCCGAGATCGCCTTGTTCCTGGCGCTGGCCGTGGGACATGCGGTGGGTTCGATCAAGATCGGGCCGTTCCAGCTCGGCGGCATCTGCGGCACGCTGATTGCCGCGCTGGTGATCGGGCAAACCGGGGCGCGCATCGACACCGACGTGCGCAACGTCTTCTTCGCCTTGTTCATCTTCGCCCTGGGCTTCACCGGCGGCCCGCAGTTCTTTGCCAACGTCACCCGCAGCTGGCGCATTGGCCTGCTGTCGCTGGTGGAAGTGGCCGTGGTGCTGGCGCTGATGGCGCTGGCGGTGGTGGTGCTGAACCTGGACCAGGGCACCGCGGCGGGCCTGCTGGCCGGCGCGGCGACGGAATCTGCGGTGATCGGCACGGCCTCCGAGGCCATCGGCAGGCTGGGCCTGTCCCCCGAACGGATACGCGAGCTGCAGACCAATATCGTCACCGCCTACAGCGTGACCTACCTGTTCGGGCTGATCACCATCGTGCTGTTCACCAGCCAGCTGGCACCGTGGCTGTTGCGCATCAACCTGCGCGAGTCGGCAGCGGCGCTCTGGCAAAGGCTCGGCGGCGAGTCCGACATGGGCGCGCGCCAGTACAGCGCGCTGCCGCGCCTGGTGGGCCGCGTGCTGGAAGTGCGCGCGGCGGCCGGGCAGACCGTGCTGGCGGCGGAGAAGGCAGTGGCGCTGGGCGTGACGATCCGGCGCATCCGGCGCGACGCTCATACCTTCAAGCCAACGCCCGATGAGGTGCTGCGGGCCGGTGACGTGGTGCTGGCGTATGGCCGCCGCGACGCCATGGTGCCGTTCGCGCGGGCGGTGGGCATCGAGCTGCCCGAGGCGCCGGAAGCGGCCGGGGAAGCCGGCATGGACACGGTGGTGCAGACCGAGCAGGACGTGCTGCTCACGCGGCGCGAGATCAGTGGCGTCACGCTGGCCTCGTTGCGCGGCATGGCGGATGTCGGCATGGGCCGCGGCGTGTACATCGACGCCATCAGCCGCGTCGGGCGCCCGATCCCGCCGTTGCCCAATACCGTGCTGGAGCGTGGCGACGTGCTGAGCCTGAGCGGCCCCTCCGAGGCCGTGGACCGGGTAGTGCCGGAACTGGGCTACCGCGTCGTGCCCACCATCAAGACCGATTTTGTGTTTCTCGGCGTCGGCGTGCTGCTGGGCATGTTGCTGGGCAGCCTGAGGCTGCAGCTTGGCGGCGCGGAGTTGACGCTGGGCACCSGCGGCGGTTGCCTGGTAGCGGGCCTGGCATTCGGCTGGCTGCGTGCGCGCGTGCCGCTGATGGGCTCGCTGCCCTCGTCGGCGGCGGAGATCCTGAAGGATTTCGGGCTGGCCACCTTTATCGCGGCGGTGGGCCTGTCCGCCGGACCGGACGCCATCAAGCTGGTGAAGACCTATGGCCTGGCGCTGCCCGTTGCGGGCGTGCTGATCTCGATCGTGCCGGCGTCGCTGTCGCTGCTGATCGGCCACTGGTGGCTGAAGATCGAAGCCCCGATCCTGCTCGGCGCGGTGGCCGGACAGCAATGCAGTACGCCCGCCATCATGGCGCTGACCAATGCAGCCGGCAACAGCACGCCGGTGGTTGGCTACACCATCACTTACGCCATTTCCAACGTGCTGCTGCCATTGATGGGACCCATCGCGGTCGCCGTGGCCGGCGCACTGGCGCATTGATTGCGCACCGGCCCGTGACCGCCATCGGCGCCCGGGCAGCACGCTCGTTTGAGCGCATCGCCTGATCCATTTATCCATCACGCAGCAGGAGTAAAGCATGGAGTGGTTGCACAGCATCTTCCAGAAGTCCCCTGAGGCGGCGTTGTTCCTGTCGCTGGCGGTCGGCTACGCGATCGGCAAGATCACCTTCGGGCGTTTCCAGCTCGGCGGCGTGGCCGGCTCGCTGCTGGCCGCGGTGGTCATCAGCCAGGTCGGCGTGGAGATCGACAACGGCGTCAAGGCGGTGATGTTCGCGGTGTTTATCTATGCCGTGGGCTACGAGAGCGGGCCGCAGTTCTTCAACTCACTCAACCGCAGCTCGCTGCGCGAGATCGCGATGGCGATCTTCATGGCGGTGGTGGGGCTGGCCACGGTGGTGATCCTCGCCAAGCTGTTCCATATCGACAAGGGGCTGGCCGCCGGCCTGGCCGCCGGCGGCATGACGCAGTCGGCCATCATCGGTACGGCGGGCGACGCCATCACCAAGCTGGGGCTGCCGCCCGACCAGGTGAAGCTGCTGCAGTCCAACGTGGCGATCGGCTATGCCGTGACCTATGTGTTCGGCTCGCTGGGCGCCATCATCGTGTGCGTGAACATCCTGCCGCGCTTCATGAAGACGGACCTCAAGACCGACGCCAAGAAGGTCGAGCTGGCCATGCACGGCGGCACGCCGCAGTTTGGCCCGGGCCAGCGTGGCGCGCTGCCGCGCCTGGTGGGCCGCGTGTTTCGCGTAACCGGCGCCGCCGGCAAGACCGTGGCGGCGATCGAGACCAAGGGCGCGGACCTCGTCACGGTCGAGAAGGTGATGCGCGGCGGCAAGCCGGTCGAGGTCAGGCAGGACCTGGTGCTGCAGGCCGACGACCTGGTCCTGATGGTGGGCCGGCGCGACGCGATGGTGCCCACCGCGCAGATGATCGGCGAGGAAGTGGCCGACGCCGAAGGCATGGGCGTGGTGATGCAGACGCGCCGCGCGGTGTTCACGCACAAGGACATGAACAACAAGTCCATCGCCGAGATCGTCGGCATGGTGGAGCGCGACCAGCGGCACGGCGTGTATATCGAGCATATCGAGCGCTACGACCATCCGCTGCCGATCCTGCCCGACCTGAAGCTCCAGCACGGCGACATCCTCACCTTCTACGGCACGCCCGACGACACCGCCCGCGCGGTCAAGACCGCCGGCTATGAACTGGTGCCGAGCGAGAAGACGGACTTCGTCTACTTCGGCGCCGGCGTGCTGGTGGGCCTCTTGATCGGCCTGCTGGTATGGCGCGTGGGCTCGATCCCGCTGACCCTGGGTTCCGGCGGTGGCGCGCTGTTGTCCGGCCTGGTATTCGGCTGGGCGCGGTCCAAGCATCCGATGTATGGCGCCATGCCGACGGCGGCCTGCCAGTTGCTCAAGGACTTCGGGCTGGCGGCCTTCGTGGCCATCGTYGGCATCAACTCCGGGCTGCAGGCGGTGACCACGCTCAAGCAAAGCGGGCTGACCATCTTCCTGCTGGGCGCCGTGGTGACGCTGCTGCCGCTGTTCCTCACCATGCTGTTCGGGCGCTACGTGCTCAAGTACGACAACGCGGCGCTGCTGGCCGGCGCGCTGTCGGGCTCGCGCAGCGCCAACCCGGCCTTCGGCGGCATCCTGGACAAGGCGGAAAGCCCGGTGCCGACGGTGCCCTTCGCCATCACCTACGCCCTGGCCAATGTGCTGCTGACCTTGCTCGGTCCCCTGGTGGTCGGCCTGGTCTAGCGCGGCTCGCCTTGACGCTGGCGGCCACCCCCTCGCGCAAACGCGCATTTGTATTCCCGGACCCGGCCCGGCCGGACCGGGTCTCCTCCAACAAGCCTTACCCCTGGAGCATGTCATGACCAAACCTGACCTTTCCAAGCTGGCGAACCTGTCGCCCTTCGAGCTCAAGGACGAGCTGATCAAGCTCGCCAGCAGCGACGCGGATCGCATGATGCTCAATGCCGGGCGCGGCAACCCGAACTTCCTGGCGACCGTGCCGCGCCATGCCTTCTGGCAGCTCGGCCTGTTCGCCATGCGCGAATCCGAGCGCTCGTTCTCCTACATGCCCGAGGGCGTCGGCGGCTTTCCGCGCCGTGCGGGGATCGAAGAGCGTTTCAACCTGTTCGCGCGCGAGCAGTCCGAGACCTCCGGCGTGAAGTTCCTCGCCGGCGCCGTGTCCTATGTGCGCGACCAGCTCGGGCTGGATGCGGGCGACTTCCTGTACGAGATGTGCGAAGGCATCCTCGCCTGCAATTACCCGGTGCCGGACCGCATGCTCAAGCTGTCCGAGAAGATCGTTGCGCAATACATCCGCAAGGAGATGATCGGCAGCCATCCTTTCACGGGCAAGTTTGACCTGTTCGCGGTCGAGGGCGGCACGGCCGCGATGACCTACCTGTTCAACACCATCCGCGAGAACCACCTGCTCAAGGCCGGCGACACGATCGCGCTTGGCATGCCGATCTTCACGCCGTATATCGAGATCCCGGAGCTCAACGACTACCAGTTGCTGGAACTGTCCATCGACGCCGACCCGCAGAACCGCTGGCAGTATTCGAACAAGGAGCTCGACAAGCTGCGCGACCCCAAGGTCAAGGCGTTCTTCCTGGTGAACCCGAGCAAYCCGCCGTCGGTGCGCATGAGCGACGAGAGCCTGGAGTACCTGGCCTCGATCGTCGAGGAGCGGCCGGACCTGATCATCCTGACCGACGATGTGTACGGCACCTTTGCCGACAATTTCGTCTCGCTGTTCGCGATGTGCCCGAAGAACACGATCCTGGTGTACTCGTTCTCGAAGTACTTCGGCGCGACCGGCTGGCGGCTCGGTGTCATCGCCACGCACCAGGACAATATCTTCGACGCGCAGATCGCCGGGCTGCCGAAGCCGCAGCGCGACCAGCTGCACAAGCGCTACAACTCCATCACCACCGAGCCGGACAAGCTCAAGTTCATCGATCGCCTGGTCGCCGACAGCCGCACCGTGGCGCTGAACCACACCGCCGGCCTGTCCACGCCGCAGCAGGTGCAGATGGTGCTGTTCTCGCTGTTCTCGCTGATGGACACGCACGACGAGTACAAGGCGGCGATGAAGCGCCTGATCCGCAGCCGCAAGGCCGCGCTGTACCGAGAGATCGGCATTGCGCCGGACAACGACGATCCCAACGCCGTGGACTACTACACGCTGCTCGATATCGAGCAGCTCGGCGGCAAGGCCATCGGGCCGGAGTTCGTCAAATGGGTGCTCAACTCCGCCGAGCCGGCGGAGCTGCTGTTCCGGCTGGCCGAGGAGGCGGGCGTGGTGCTGCTGCCGGGACGCGGCTTCGGCACGCGCCATCCGTCCGGCCGCGTATCGCTGGCCAACCTCAATGAATCGGACTACGTGAAGATCGGCCGCTCGATCCGCAAGCTGTTCGAGGAATATGTGGAGCGGTACAACGAGGCCACCGGCAGCACGGCGCGCAAGGACGTGACGAAGAAGTAAGCCACCGCCGGCACGTTGCCGCGGGCCGGTGCCGGCGTTGTCCGGCATCGGCCCGCGGCGTCTTGAACACGGACCGGCATGCCGCCGGCGTCGAAGCGCCGCGTGGCTCTGGTATCGTGGGCGGTCCGCAATCCACCGTCCGCCGCCACCGAGCCGCATGCCTGCTTCCTTGCCCGCCACCTTCCTCCCCGCTGCCTGGTTCGACTGGCTGCCGGGCGCCATGCCGGCCGACCTGTCGTGGTGGTGGCCGTCGGTCTTCATGCTGGCCGAATGGGCGATCCGCCTGGCCATGCTGGTCTATGTGCCGCAACGCCGCGCCCCGGCGGCGGCACGCACCTGGCTGCTGCTGATTTTCTTCCTGCCGTGGCTGGGATTGTTGCTCTACGCGCTGTTCGGCCGCATCTACTATCCCAAGTCCCGCCGCATCAAACTGGYGCGCATCAACCTGGGCATCGCGAGCGTGCGGGACCGGGTGGCGCGCTTCGCCCCCCTGCAGCCGCTGCCTGCCACGGTTGCCGCCGGTGCGGCCGGCCTGATCGAGCGGCTCGGCTCCCACTCGCCGATGCGAGGCAATGCCGTGGCGCTGCTCGATGACTACGATGCCACGGTAGCCGCGATGATCGCCGATATCGACGGCGCCCGGCACCATGTCCACCTGCTGGTTTACATCTACGCCGCCGACGCCACCGGACGCGCCTTTACCGACGCCCTGCTGCGGGCGAACGCGCGGGGCGTGCGCTGCAGTTTGCTGGTGGACGCGCTGGGAGCGCGCGCCGGTTGGCGCGCGTTTGCGGACACGCTGCGCGAGGCAGGCGTGGAGGTGGTGCAGGCCCTGCCGATGCGCTCGCTGATGGCCGTGCTCAAGGGCAAGAGCGCACGCTTCGACCTCCGCAATCACCGCAAGATCCTGGTGGTGGACGGCAGCATCGGCTACATCGGCTCACAGAACGTGATCGACGCCGAGTCGATGCCCGGCCTGCCCAATGAAGAACTGGTGGCACGCGTGACGGGGCCGGTGGTCTCGGAGCTGCAAGCGGTATTCCTGGCCGACCGCTACCTGGAAACAGGCGACAGCAACTTTGGCATCGACAGCTTCCCGCCCATGGAAGAGCAAGGCCCGCACGTCGCGCAGATGCTGCCCAGCGGCCCCGGCTACGGTACGCAGAACGCGCAGATGGCGCTGATCAGCATGATCCACCACGCGCGCAGCGAGGTGGTCATCACCACGCCCTACTTCGTGCCCGACGAAGCCTTCCTGCAGGCGCTGCAACTGGCCTGCTACCGCGGCGTTGACGTGCACCTGGTGTTGTCGCAGCGCATCGACCAGCGCTTCACGCAGGCCGCGCAGGAAGCCTACTTTGGCGTACTGCTGGACGCGGGCGTGCAGATCCACTTGTACCGGCCGGCCTTCCTGCATGCCAAGCATGTGACCATCGACGACGAGGTGGCGATGGTGGGATCGACCAATATGGATATCCGCTCCTTCGCGCTCAACGCGGAGGCCGCGCTGGTGATCTACGACCGCGAGGTGGTGGCGCGCATGCGGGAGATCCAGCGGCGCTACCTGGCCAGCAGCGAGCCGGTGGTGCGCGCCGTGTGGCAGCAGCGGCCGCTGCATACGCGCACCTGGCAGAACCTTTGCCGGCTGGCGGATTCGTTGTTGTAGGGACGCGGATGTGAAAACGCGACCCGTGGCGCTGTTGGCGCCGCGGGTCGCGTCAGGCACTCCGAGCGGCTGGCTTAGCGTGCTTCCACGTAGCCCAGTACGGTTTCCAGCATCGTCTTCAGCGCGGGCTGGATGCGCGTGGCCCGTGCCTCGTCGTAGGCGAAGGGATAGGTCTCGCTCATGTAGGCCGACTGCGTCAGCTCAAGCTGCACGGCCTGCACGCCCTGTGCCGGCGCGCCGTACTGGCGCGTGATGTAGCCGCCCTTGAAACGCCCGTTGAGCACCGAGGTATAGCCCGGCAAGGCGCTGGCGATGTCCAGCAGCTGGTTGGCCAGCTCGGCGTCGCAGCTCGCGCCGTTGGCCGTGCCAAGGTTGAAATCGGTCAGCTTGCCTTCGAAGAAGCGCGGCAGCACCGAGCGGATCGAATGCGCGTCCCACAGCGCCGCGGTGCCGTGCGCGGCGCGCAGGCGGGCCAGTTCTCCGGCCAGCGCGTCGTGGTACGGGCGCCAGATGGCGTCGCGGCGGGCGGCGATCTCGTCGTCGGCGGGCAAGCTGCCGTCGGCGTAGACCGGCGTCTTGTCGAAGGTATCGACCGGGCACAGGCCGGTGGTGTCCTGGCCGGGATACAGGTTGGCGTTATCGGGCGGGCGGTTCAGGTCCACCACGTAGCGCGAGTGCGTGGCCACCAGGATGGAGGCGCCGAGTTCGCGCGCGAAATCGTAGAGGCGTTCCAGGTGCCAGTCGGTATCGGGCACGGTGCGCGCCTCGGCGGTCAGCCGGTCGGACACGGAGGCCGGCAGGTGGGTGCCTACGTGCGGCATCGACACCAGCAGCGGGCGCGTGCCGCGATGCAGGGTGAAAGCGGGGGTATCGGTCGAGAAAGACATGTTTTTGGTTTGCAACGTGAAGGTGCAGGTGCAGTTGCGCATCGGCGCGGCCTGAAGCTTGTATCGTCAAGCATCAGGCCGCGTCCAACGCCGGGGTCAGTCGGTCAGCAGGCTTGCGCGCGCCGCGGCGAAGCCCTTGCCGGCCTGGGCCTGCAAGGCGTGCGCGCCATGCAGCACGCGCGTCCGGCCCGCCGTGCGGACTTCCGCTAGTGTCTCATGTCCGTGGTTGGTGAACACATGCACCGCCAGCGCCTGGCTGCCGGACAAGCCGGCCAGCGCCGGATGCGCGCCGTCGAGCACCACGAAATCCGCCTGCTGTCCGGGCGCCAGCGCGCCGACGGGCCGGCCCGAGGCGCGCGCACCGCCGGCGGCGGCGTCAAGGTAGAGACGATCGGCCACCTGCTTGTGCGCGTCCGACGCCAGCACATTGCGTTTTTGCAGCGCGAGGCGCTGGCCGTACTCGAACAGCCGCAGTTCCTCCGCCACGCTCACGCTGGCATGGCTGTCCGAGCCGATGCCCCAGACGCCGCCCTGCCCCAGGTAGGGCGCGGCATCGAAGACGCCGTCGCCAAGGTTGGCCTCGGTGGTGGGACAAATGCCTGCCACCGCGCCGCTGTGCGCAAGGCGCCGCCGTTCGTCCCAGTCCAGGTGAGTGGCGTGCACCAGGCACCAGCGCGCATCCACCTCGGCATGGTCGAGCAGCCACGCCACCGGGCGCGTGCCCGTGAGCGTGATGCACTCGTCCACTTCGCGCTGCTGCTCGGCGATATGGATATGCACGGGCGCCTGCGCATCCAGCGCGTGCAGGCCTGCCACGGCATTGGCAAGGCTTTGCGGCGGCACCGCCCGCAGCGAATGCGGTGCCAGCCCTAGCCGCGCCTGGCCGTGGCATTGCGGGGCCAGGCGTCCGAGCAAGGCGAGCATGGCGTCGGTTTCGTGCAGGAAACGGCGCTGCTCGGCGAGCGCGGGCTTGTCGCCGAAGCCGGCGGTCTGGTACAGCACCGGCAGCAGCGTGATGCCGATGCCGGCGTTTTGCGCGGCGCGCAGCAGGCGCAGCGACATCTCGGCGGGATCGGCGTAGGGCTTGCCGTCCGGATCGTGATGCACGTAGTGGAATTCGCACACGCTGGTGTAGCCGGCGCGCAGCATCTCGATATAGAGCTGCGTGGCGATGGCTTCGAGCGTATCGGGCGAGAGCCGCAGCGCGAAGCGGTACATCAGCTTGCGCCAGCTCCAGAAGGAGTCGCTCTCCTGGCCGTCGGCCAGCGTCTCGCTGCGGTATTCGGTCAGGCCGGCAAAGCCGCGCTGGAAGGCGTGCGAATGCAGGTTGGGCATGCCCGGCAGCAAGGGGCCCGCGGCGCGCGGCACATCCGCCGCCGGCACCGCGCCGGCCTGCACCGTGGTGAAGGCGCCGGCATCGTCCCAGGCCAGCAGGACATCGCTGGCCCAGCCCGTGGGCAGCAAGGCCTGCGCGGCAAACAGGCTGCCGGCGCTCATGGCCGGGCTCCTTGCGCCGGCGCGACAGCGGGATAGATCTTGCCCTGCCGCACCACGGCGGCAGCCGGGTTGCGGCCGAACCAGTAAGCCAGCTCCGCCGGCGAGTCGACTTGCCACAGGACGAAATCGGCCGCGCGTCCGGCAGCCAGCAAGCCGTGGCGGTCCGCCGCGCCCAGCGCGCGCGCGGCGTGCGTGGTGACGCCCTCCAGGACTTCGGGCACGGTCAGCCTGAACAGGGTGCACGCCATATTCATCATCAGCAGCAGCGAAGTGACGGGCGAGGTACCGGGATTGTGATCGGTGGAAATGGCCATCGGCACGCCATGCCGGCGCAGCAGTCCGATCGGCGGCAGCGTGGTGTCACGCAGGAAATAATAGGCGCCCGGCAGCAGGACCGCCACCGTGCCGGACTCGGCCATCGCCATCACGCCGGCTTCGTCGAGATGCTCCAGGTGATCGGCCGACAGCGCATGGTGGCGCGCTGCCAGCGCACTGCCCCCCAGGTTGCTGAGCTGCTCGGCGTGCAGCTTGACGCGCAGGCCAAGGCGCTCGGCCGCCTGGAAGACGCGCTCGGTCTGCGCCAGGCTGAAGCCGACGGATTCGCAGAAGGCATCGACGGCATCGACCAGGCCTTCCTCGGCCAGCGCCGGCATCATGGTGTCGCACACCAGCGCGATGTAGTCGTCGGCGCGGCCCGCGTACTCCGGCGGCAACGCGTGCGCGCCGAGGAACGTGGTGTGCACCGTTACGCCGAAGGCTTCGCCGAGGCGGCGCGCCACGCGCAACTGCTTGCGCTCGCTGGCGAGGTCAAGGCCATAGCCGGACTTGATCTCCAGCGTGGTCACGCCCTCGGCCAGCAGCGGCGCGAGGCGCGCGGCGGCTAGCGCGAACAGGGTATCCTCGTCGGCGGCGCGCGTGGCGCGCACGGTGGACACGATGCCGCCGCCGGCGCGGGCGATTTCTTCGTAGCCGGCGCCAGCCAGGCGCATGGCGAACTCATCGGCGCGCTGGCCGCCGTACACCAGGTGGGTGTGGCAGTCGACCAGGCCCGGCGTGATCCACGCATTACCCGCATCGAAGCGCGGCAGCGCGGCGTAGTCCCGCGGCAGTTCGGCCAGCGGGCCCAGCCAGGCAATGCGGCCCTGTTGCACGACCAGTGCCGCGTCGCGGATCGCCCTGGCGGGATCGCCGTCGGGCAGCAGGTGGCAGCGATGCCAGACGCCGTCGGCGGACGAGGAGGAAGCGGCGGCCTGCGCCGGGGTCAGGTTCATTACGGGTTCTCCATTTCCAGGGTGACGCACAGGCAGAGCGCCGGCTCGGACATCGCCTGCAGGCGATACGGCGCCGCCACGCCTTCGGCGAACAACATGCCGTCGTCGCTGGCCAGCACGGCCTGCCCGCCTTGGCCGGCGATGCCGTGGCGCCATGCACCCTCAATGACAAACAGCAGCACAACATGCGCGCCGGGGGGAATCGTGAATTCGCGGCGCGCCGCTACGATGCTCGCGCGGCAGGCGCCGCGCCGCGTCATCACATTGAAGTCGCGCGTGGCGCCATCCAGCAGTGTCGCCTGCACGCCGCGCTCGCCGGCAAAGGCGAACGGCTCGCCCACGGTATCCAGGCGATGGTCGAAACTGCCATCGTCCGCCAGCAAGCGAACGCCCGCGCCATCGAGCAGCGCGATCTGGCGGTCGATGCCGGGGAAGGCGGAAAACGGGCCATCGGCGGCGATATCGGCCACGCTCACGCGCCACTGAAAGGCGTCCATGCCGGCGCCCGGCGGCCACGCCGCGATCTCGCGCGTGACGCCGCCGCCGTTTTTCCAGGGCTGCGCAGGCAGGGCGCCGAGCGAGAAATACTCCAGGCCGCGCGGGCCTTCCATTGCGCCGCTCATGCCCCTGTCGCCTTTGGCACCATCGGCAGGTTCAGGCCCTTCTCGTGCGCGCATTCGATAGCGCTTTCGTAGCCGGCATCGGCATGGCGCATCACGCCGGTGGCGGGGTCGTTCCAGAGCACGCGCTCGATACGTTTCGCCGCGGCGTCGGTGCCATCGCAGACGATCACTACGCCGGAATGCTGCGAGAAGCCCATGCCCACGCCGCCGCCATGATGCAGGCTGACCCAGGTGGCGCCGCCCGCCGTGTTGAGCAGCGCGTTGAGCAGCGGCCAGTCGGACACCGCATCGGAGCCGTCGCGCATGGCTTCGGTCTCGCGGTTGGGGCTGGCGACCGAGCCGCAATCCAGGTGGTCGCGGCCGATCACCACGGGCGCCTTCAGCTCGCCGTTCTTCACCATCTCGTTGAAGGCCAGGCCGGCGCGGTGGCGCTCGTCCAGCCCCACCCAGCAGATGCGCGCGGGCAGGCCCTGGAAGGCGATGCGGTCGCGCGCCATGTCGAGCCAGCGGTGCAGGTGATGGTCTTCGGGGAACAGCTCCTTCATCTTGGCATCGGTCTTGTAGATGTCCTCGGGGTCGCCCGACAGCGCGACCCAGCGGAACGGGCCCTTGCCGCGGCAGAACAGCGGGCGGATATACGCGGGCACAAACCCCGGGAAATCGAAGGCATTGGCCACGCCTTCGTCAAAGGCGACCTGACGGATGTTGTTTCCGTAGTCCAGCGTGGGCACGCCCATCTGCTGGAAGGCCAGCATGGCCTGCACGTGCCCGACGATGGAGGTCCTGGCCGCTGCCTCGACGGACTTCGGATCGGCCGTGCGCGCGGCTTCCCACTGCGCCACGGTCCAGCCCGCCGGCAGGTAGCCGTTGACCAGGTCGTGCGCCGAGGTCTGGTCGGTGACGATGTCCGGGCGCATGCCACCGGCCTGCGCGCGCTTCACCAGTTCCGGCATGATCTCGGCGGCGTTGCCGAGCAGCCCGACCGAGATGGCCTGCTTGTTGCGCGTGGCCTCTTCGATCATGGCCAGAGCTTCGTCGATGGTGGTCGCCTTCTTGTCGACGTAGCGCGTGCGCAGGCGGAAGTCGATGCGTGACTCCTGGCATTCGATCGCCAGCACGCAAGCGCCGGCCAGCACGCCGGCCAGCGTCTGCGCGCCGCCCATGCCGCCCAGGCCGGCGGTGAGGATCCATTTGCCGGAGAGATCGTTGTTGTAGTGCTGGCGGCCGGCTTCGACGAAGGTCTCGAAGGTGCCCTGCACGATGCCTTGCGTGCCGATATAGATCCACGAGCCGGCGGTCATCTGGCCGTACATCATCAGGCCGGCGCGATCCAGCTCGTTGAACTTGTCCCAGGTGGCCCAGTGCGGCACCAGGTTGGAGTTGGCGATCAGCACGCGCGGCGCGTCCGCGTGGGTGCGGAACACGCCCACCGGCTTGCCCGACTGGACCAGCAGCGATTCCTCTTCACCCAGGTTGCGCAGGCTGTCGAGGATGGCGTCGAAGCATTCCCAGTTGCGCGCCGCCTTGCCGATGCCGCCGTACACCACGAGGTCCTGCGGGCGCTCGGCCACGTCGGGATCGAGGTTGTTCTGGATCATGCGGTAGGCGGCTTCGATCAGCCAGTTCTTGCAGTGCAGCTCGGTGCCGCGCGGCGCGCGGATTTCGCGCCGGCCGCGCAGGGGTGCCGCTTTGGTGAATTGGTGTTCGTTGGCGTTCATGTGGGGTTCTCCTGCGTGTTCAGTTCAGCGGTTCGGCCTGCGTATGGGACGTTGCGCGCGCATCAAGCCACGCCGGCCTGCGACGGCAGCACCTGGCGTACCGACTCGGGCCAGCCAGCACCCGCATCGCCTTGCTTCACCCACTGCTTCATCGCCTCGATATCCGGCGCGAAGTAGCGGTCGCCTTCCACGAAGGCCACGCGCTCGCGAATGCGCGCGATCTCGATCTCGATCAGCGGCGAGGACTCCAGCGGACGATGGAACTCGATGCCCTGCGCGGCGGCCATGGCTTCGATGCCGACCACCACGGCGGTGTTCTCCGCCATATCGCCCAGGCGGCGCGCGCCATAGGTGGCCATCGACACATGGTCCTCCTGGTTGGCCGACGTAGGCAAGCTATCCACGCTGGCGGGGTGTGCCAGCGACTTGTTCTCGGAGGCCAGCGCGGCGGCGGTGACCTGCGCGATCATGAAGCCGGAATTGAGACCGCCGTCGCGCACCAGGAACGGCGGCAGGCCGGACAGGCCGGAATCGAGCAGCAGCGCGAGGCGGCGCTCGGAGATCGCGCCGATCTCGGCGATGGCAAGCGCGATGATGTCAGCGGCGAATGCCACCGGCTCGGCGTGGAAGTTGCCGCCCGAGATCACGTCGCCTTGCTCCGGGAACACCAGCGGATTGTCCGACGCGGCATTGGCCTCGATCTGCAGCACGCGCGCGGCGTGTTGCAGGTTGTCCAGGCAGGCGCCCATCACCTGCGGCTGGCAGCGGATAGAGTACGGATCCTGCACGCGGCCGCAGGTCACATGCGAATCCACGATCTTGCTGCCGTCGAGCAGCGCGCGCACGGCGCCGGCCACGGCGATCTGCCCGGCCTGGCCGCGCGCGGCGTGGATGCGGGCGTCGAACGGCTTGACCGAGCCCTTGATGGCTTCCAGCGACAAGGCGCCCGCCACCAGTCCCGCGGCGAAGATGTCCTCGGCGGCGAACAGGCCGGCCAGCGCCAGCGCGGTGGAAACCTGGGTGCCGTTGAGCAGCGCCAGCCCTTCCTTGGGGCCGAGCGTAAACGGCGCCAGCCCGGCATGGGCCAGGCCTTCGGCAGCCGGGCGGCGCACGCCGTCGATCATCACATCGCCCACGCCGATCAGCGTGCACGACATATGCGCCAGCGGCGCGAGATCGCCCGACGCGCCCACCGAGCCCTTGGCGGGAATGCACGGCGTGACGCCGGAGTTGGCCAGCGCCAGCAGTGCCTCGATGATCTCGGGGCGGATGCCCGAATGGCCGCGCGCCAGGCTCACGGCCTTGATCGCCAGGATCAGGCGCACGGTGTCGGCGTCCAGGTCGGCGCCGGTGCCCACGCTGTGCGACAGCACCAGGTTGCGCTGCAGCTCGGCCAGCTTGTCGTGCGGGATGCGCGTCTGGGCCAGCTTGCCGAAACCGGTGTTGATGCCGTAGACCACGGCATCGGCGTCGATGATGTCCTGCACGGTAGCCTGGGACGCGCGCACGCCGGCCCAGGCGCATTCATCCATCGCCAGGCGCACTTCGCCGCGATGGATGCGGCGCAGGTCGGCCAGGGTGACGGAGCCGGGCTGCAAGGTCAGCAGCGGGCGGGAGGCTTGGGTGGCTTGGGTGGCGCTCATTTGTATGTCCCTGTCTATACAGCTGGGGTCGTGAGTTGGCTGGGTATCTGGAAAATTAACGGCGGACGGCTGGGCTCAGCCGAAGGCCGGGTTGCCATCGGCGCGGAATCGGCTGCCGAGGCGGTAACGGTTGCCGGGGTGCAGGCAACGTACAAAGGTAACGGGCGTGCCGCCGGTCCAGGTGCGGCGGGTCAGCAGCAGGCACGGCTGGCTGCCGGGCATTTCCAGTTGCGCGGCCTGCTCGGGCGTGGCGGCAATCGCGTCGACCACGTGCTCGATCTGGTCGTAAGGCACATGGCGCAGCAGGTATTCGCCGGGCTTCACCGCGACGAAATCCTGGTTGATAAAGTCCGGCGCCACGCGCGGGTTGACGTAGCGGTCTTCCAGTTGCACCGGCACGCCGTCCTCGCGGTGCACGCACACCGAGTGGAACACCGACTCGCCGGTGCGCAGGTCCAGCGCGGCGGCCACTTCGATGGAGGCCGCCACGCGTTCCACCACCATGACGTCGCAGGCGTAGTCGTGGCCACGCATGCGGATCTCGTCCTGCAGGTTGACCACGCTGAGCAGCGTCGACTGCGGCTTGTGCTCGGCCACGAACGTGCCCACGCCGGCCACCCGGACCACCCTGCCCTGCTCGGCCAGCTCGCGCAGCGCGCGGTTCACCGTCATGCGCGACACGCCGAAGCGGGTCACCAGTTCCTGCTCGGACGGCACGCGGTCGCCCGGCTGCCACGCGCGGCTCTGGATATTGCGCGCGATGTACTCCTTCACCTGCTGGTAAAGCGCGGCGGGAGTGGCATCGGGAACACCCCGGCGGTTGGCGGTGGCAGCTTTCATGGCTTGGCTTGCAACTCAGTGCTCGGCGGAGGCCATGGCCTCTGCGCGGATTTCCTCGGTCAGTACCGCCTTGAGTTCCGAGAACTCCGGCGAGGTCTTGATCGTGTAATGGCGCGGATGCGGGAAGTCCACATCGATGGTGCGCTTGATGCGGCCAGGCCGCGCCGAGAACACCGCCACGCGGTTGGCCATGAAGATGGCCTCGTCGATATCGTGCGTGACGAACAGCACCGTCTTGCGGGAGGCTTCCCAGATGCCCAGCAGCAGTTCCTGCATCAGCACGCGGGTCTGGTTGTCGAGCGCGCCGAAGGGCTCGTCCAGCAGCAGGATCTTGGGGTCGTTGGCCAGTGCCCGGGCAATGGCCGTGCGCTGCTGCATGCCCCCCGAGAGCTGCTTGGGGAAATGGTGCTCGAAGCCGCGCAGGCCCACGCGCTGGATAAAGAAATCGCTGCGCTCGCGCTGCTCCGCCTCGCTCATGCCGCGCTCGCGCAGGCCAAAGCGTACGTTCTGCTCGATGGTCAGCCACGGGAACAGCGTGTACGACTGGAACACCATGCCGCGCTCCGCGCCGGGGCCGGTGACTTCCTGGCCGTCCAGCAGCACGCGCCCGGTGGTGGGCGTATCCAGCCCGGCGACGATGCGCAGCAGCGTGGACTTGCCGCAGCCCGAGGGACCGAGGATGGTGACGAAGTCGTTGTCCGCCACCTCGAAATCGGTAGGCTGCAAGGCCAGGGTCTGGCCGCCGCGCGGATTGACGAAGGTACGCGAGACCTGCTGGATGGACAGCGCGCTCATTTGATTGAACTCCACGGGAACAGGCGCTGGTTGGCCAGCTTGAAAGCCAGGTCGGAGACCAG
Source organism: Cupriavidus sp. 05N39 (assembly GCF_056397325.1). NCBI lineage: Bacteria > Pseudomonadati > Pseudomonadota > Betaproteobacteria > Burkholderiales > Burkholderiaceae > Cupriavidus > Cupriavidus sp. 05N39. The sequence continues at coordinate 49,218 of NZ_JBFTNE010000004.1, read as the reverse complement.
GCCGATACAGCCGATCACGATGATGCCGAAGATGATCTGCCCGGTGTTGAGCAGCGCCTGGCTGTCGGTGATCATGTGGCCGATGCCGGAAGACGAGCCGATCAGCTCGGCCACGATCACATAGGTCCAGGCCCAGCCCAGCACCAGGCGCAGGATCTCGGCGATCTCCGGCGCGGCGCCGGGAATCAGCACGCGCCGCACGATGCCGCTGCTGTTGGCGCCCAGCGTGTAGGCCGCCTCCACCAGGTCGCGCCGCGCGCCGCCCACCGTCACCGCCACCATCAGCACGATCTGGAAGAACGAGCCGATAAAGATCACCAGCACCTTCTGCGCCTCGCCGATGCCGGCCCACAGGATCAGCAGCGGGATGAAGGCCGAGGCCGGCAGGTAGCGGCAGAACGAGACGAAGGGCTCGAAGAACGCCTCCGCCGCCTTGTACGCGCCCATGAAGATGCCCAGCGGCACAGCCAGCGCGGCGGCCAGCACGAAGCCGCCCAGCACGCGCCACACGGTCATGCCGATGTCGCCGATGAAGTTGTACTCGGTGAACAGCAGCACGCCTTCGCGCGCCATGGTCATCGGATCGGCCAGGAAGGTGCGCGGCACCATGCCGCCGAGGGTCACCGCCGCCCACACGCCGAAGAACAGCACGAAGAACCCCAGCCCCAGCACCCAGCGCGCCTGCTGCGAGACGGGTGTCAGCGGCGCGAGCCACGGATGGCGGCGCGCGGCCGCCGGATTCGCCGCGGCGGGAGCGGGCTTTGTAGCGGGATTCGCCGCGGGCGAACCAATGTGAACCTGCGTCATGGCACCAACCTCGTTACTTGATGAAGCGCGCGTCGTACAGGGCCGTAACGTCCGGCACCTGGCGGATCACGCCGATTTCCAGCAGCACCTGCGCCGCTTCCTTGCTGAAGCTGGCCAGCTCGCCGCCGAAGAACTTGCGGTTGGCTTCGCGATCCTGCCAGCGCAGGTAGGCGGACGACTTGGCGAACTGCTCGCCGCTTTGCTTGACCGCCGCGCCCATGATGTCGTTGGCCTTGGCCGGGTCCTGCTTGATCATGTCGAGCGCTTCGAAGTAGCTGTCCACCAGCGCTTGCGCGGCCTTGGGATTGTCCTTGAGCCACTTGGGCGCGCAGCCCAGGGTGTCCATCACCATCGGGTAGTCGAGCGTGGTGGCGAGGATCTTGCCCTTGTCCGGGTTCTGGCGCACGGACGACAGGTACGGCTCATACGTCATCGCGGCATCGTTCTGGCCGGAGATAAAGGCCTGCGCGGCCGCCTGCGGCGACAGCGTGGTGGTCTTGACGTCCTTCAGGGTCATGCCGTTCTTCTTGAGCATCCAGGCCAGGCCGAAGTACGGCGCGGTGCCCGGCGCATCCACGCCGACGGTCTTGCCCTTGAGGTCCGCGAAGCCCTTGACGTCGCCGCGCACGGCCAGGCCGTCGGCACCGTAGGACTTGTCCAGCTGCACGATCTGGGTGATGGGCACGCCGTTGGCGTTCCAGGCCACGTGGGTCTCGACCGTGGTGGCCGCGCACTGGATCGCGCCGGAGGCGAGCGCCAGGTGACGGTCCTTCTGCGGAATCATCTTGATGTCGACGTCGACACCGTGTTTCTTGAAGATGCCGGCCTTGTCGGCCAGCGTCAGCGGCGCGAAACCGGTCCACCCGCTCATGCCCAGCGTGACCTGGGTGGCTTGCGCCTGGGCGGCGCCGGCGGCACTCAGCGTGGCGACTGCTGCAACGGCGGCGGCTAGCGACTTACCGCTACGGATACGAAATCCCATCTTCCTGGCTCCTTTGGTGTGATGCGAACGGGACCGCGCCGGCATTGGCGGCGGCCGGATCGCCCGGCTCGGGCGGCGCCGTACTTGCGGCGCCGGTCATTTGCCAGGCAATTTAGCAACCCTGTATATACAAGTCAATGCAGTAGTTAACCCGAGGCCGCAGGCGGAATTGGCGTTGCCGGCACTTGATGCGCGGCAGGCCGCGAATCGGCCACACACCTAGGGAAAACACTACTCCGCGTCATGCGCCGGGCGCACCCTCGCAGGGCGCGAGTGCCTGGATAAGGCACACCGGGCGCACCAAAGCGGTGTCTTTCCGTCAACGGGACATCACTTGCTGTCTATACAGGATCGAGCGGCAACATCTATGCAAACGACGTGCCACATAGACTTCGAAGGCACCGCCCGCGGAAGTGCCGGAGACATCCCACCGGGCGGAGAGACGCGCGGGGCCGCAGCCCCGGCTTCGTTCAGGCGTCGAAGAACGACGCCACGGTGGGATAACGCAGGCGCAGGCGCAGCTCGCGTTTGAGGCGGGCATTTTCCAGCCGCCGCGATTCGCTCATGAAGCTGAGCAAGGTGGGCTCGACCGCCTCGCGCAACTGCGCGCGGCTCAGGCGTGGCGGGCGCGGCAGGCCGCGGCGGTCGGCCACCAGGTCGAAATAGTCAGCCATGCGCATCTCGGAATCGTCGCTGGCGTGCACCACCCGCTGGGGCCGGCCGCGGAACAGCGCCGCCACCATGGTGCGAGCCAGGTCAAAGGCATGGATGTGGTTGGTATAGACATCGTCCTGCGGCGCCAGCGCCGGCGTGCCTTTGGTCAGGCGGGCCAGCGGCAACCTGTCCTCGGCATAGATGCCGGGGATGCGCACGATCGAGCTGCGCCAGCCGGCGTGGCGGCCGAAGTCCCGCACGGCGCGCTCGGCCGCCACGCGGCGCCGGGCGCGCGCGGTTTGCGGGCGCACCGCGTGCGATTCCGCCAGCCGGGCGCCGCCGCGGTCGCCGTACACGCCGGAGGTGCTGGCGTAGACAAAGACACGCCGCGCCGGGCTTGCGGCGGCCCCCCTGCCGCCCCGCTCGGGTAGAATGTCGGGCTTGGCAGACCATCCGCCAGCCCGCGCGGGAGACCGCCGCCAGGCAGCCCGCCGCAATGCGCGCAACAGCGCCAGCGTGCGCGGATCGCCCTCGCCGCGCGCGGGTGGCGGCGCCAGGTGGAGCACCCTGTCGGCCAGGCCGGCAAGGCGCGCCAGCGTGGCGGGCCGGTCCAGGTCGGCTACCAGCGGCACCGCGCCGTTGTCCCGCAATACAGTGCGGCGGGACGGCTGCGAAGTGACGGCAAAGACGCGCCAGCGCGTCGACAGAATACGCAGGCAACGTGTGCCCACATCCCCACAGCCGACGATGAGAAGGCGCGGGCGACCCAGGCGGCGTCGCGACAGATTTTTGCTCATAGAGTGATCATGGCTTATCAAGTTACCGTCATGCCCAGCGGCCGCCAGTTCGAAGCGGCCGCGGACGAAACCATCCTCAGCGCGGCCCTGCGCCACAGCATCGGCCTGCCCTACGGCTGCAAGAACGGCGCGTGCGGATCGTGCAAGGGCCGTGTCACCGCCGGCGGCATCGTCCAGGGCGATCATGCCGCATCCGCGCTTTCCGCGCAGGAGAAAACCGAGGGCCGCGCGCTGTTCTGCTGCGCCACGGCCACCTCGGACGTCACCATCGAATGCCGCGAGGTGCATGGCGCCGGCGATATTCCCATCAAGAAGATCCCGTGCCGCGTCGCCTCGATGGAGCGCGTGGCCGACGACGTCGTCGTCGCGCGCCTGCAGCTGCCCGCCACCGAGCGCATGCAGTACCTGGCCGGCCAGTACGTTGAATTCCTGCTGCGCGACGGCAAGCGCCGCAGCTACTCGATCGCCACGCCACCCCATCAGGAAGGCCCGATCGAGCTGCATATCCGCCATATGCCGGGCGGTACCTTCACCGACTACGTGTTCGGCGCGAAGGACGGCCAGCCGGCCATGAAGGAGCGCGACATCCTGCGTTTCGAAGGCCCGCTGGGCAGCTTCTTCCTGCGCGAGGATTCCGACAAGCCCATCATCCTGCTGGCCTCCGGCACCGGCTTCGCGCCGATCAAGGCCATCGTCGAGCATGCGGTCTACACCGGCATCACCCGCCCGATGACGCTGTACTGGGGCGGCCGCCGCCCGCGCGACCTCTATATGCACACGCTGTGCGAACAATGGGCGCGCGATCTGCCCAACTTCCGCTACGTGCCGGTGATCTCCGACGCGCAGGCCAGCGACGACTGGGACGGCCGCACGGGCTTCGTCCACGAAGCCGTGATGGAAGACCACCCGGACCTGTCCGGCTTCGAGGTCTACGCCTGCGGCGCGCCGGTGATGATCAATGCCGCGCGCAAGGACTTTTCCCTGCGCTGCGACCTGCACGAAGACGCCTTCTTCGCCGACTCGTTCACCTCGGAGGCCGATATGCACCCGGCCCCCGCGGCGGCGGCACCGGCGGCCTGAACGCCACCCGGTCCGTCCCCACGCTGCAACAATGCCCGGCCCGACCAAAATTCGTTTTGACAGCCGGGCGCATGCGCCTTATATTGGCCGCCATGAACTACGCTATCAATCGACGCAGCTACCGTACGTTGCTCCCCACCGGGGTGCCTCGCGGCTGACCGTCCATAGCATCTGTTCAGGTCGACAAGCCACGGGCAACCCCCGTGGCTTTTTGTTTTTCCGCTCTCCTCTTCCCTGTTTCACGCCGACCCCTGGAGTCCGCCATGGCATTTGCTGAGTACCCCGTCCAATCCCTGATGTACATCACCAACCGGCCCGAGCTCGTCTTTACCGAAGGCAAGGGCTCGTGGCTCACGGACCATAACGGCAAGCGATACCTGGACTTCGTGCAAGGCTGGGCGGTCAACTGCCTGGGGCACTCCAACCAGGGCATGATCGACGCGCTGGTGGCGCAGTCGCAAAAGCTGTTCAACCCGAGCCCGGCGTTCTACAACGAACCCATGCTCAAGCTGGCCAAGCAGCTCACCGACAGCAGCTGCTTCGACAAGGTCTTCTTCGCCAACAGCGGCGCCGAGGCCAACGAAGGCGCGATCAAGCTGGCGCGCAAATGGGGCCGCAAGCACAAGAACGGCGCGTTCGAGATCATCACCATGGACCACAGCTTCCACGGCCGCACGCTCGCCACCATGAGCGCGTCGGGCAAGGCCGGCTGGGACACCATCTTCGCGCCCCAGGTGCCGGGCTTCCCCAAGGCCGACCTGAACGACCTGGCATCGGTGGAAAAGCTGATCAACGACAAGACCGTGGCGATCATGCTGGAGCCGGTGCAGGGCGAAGGCGGCGTGATCCCCGCCTCGCGCGAATTCATGCAAGGCCTGCGCAAGCTGGCCGACAAGCACAAGCTGCTGTTCATCGTCGACGAAGTGCAGACCGGCTGCGGGCGCTGCGGCACGATGTTCGCCTATGAGCTGTCGGGCGTGGAACCGGACATCATGACGCTGGGCAAGGGCATCGGCGGCGGCGTGCCGCTGGCGGCGCTGCTGTGCAAGGCTGAAGTGGCCAGCTTCGAGGCCGGCGACCAGGGCGGCACCTACAACGGCAATCCGGTGATGACGGCGGTCGGCAGCGCCGTGATGACGCAATTGACCGCGCCCGGCTTCCTGCAAAGCGTGCAGGAAAAAGGGGCTTACCTGCGCGAGCAATTGCTGGCACTGTCGTCCGAGTTCGGCCTGGGCGGCGAACGCGGCGAAGGCCTGCTGCGCGCGCTGGTGCTCGACAAGGACATCGGCCCGCAGCTGGTGGAAGAAGCACGCGACATGCAGCCGGAAGGCCTGCTGCTGAACTCGCCGCGCCCCAACCTGCTGCGCTTCATGCCCGCGCTGAACGTGACCACGGAAGAGATCGACCTGATGATCGGCAAGCTGCGCACGCTGCTGAAGAAGCTGGCCTGAGTCTCATCTGCAGCCCGGCCCATCGCCGGGTCACACGTAAAGAAAAAGCCCCGCAAGCTGTTGCGGGGCTTTCTTTTTCAAACGTGAGTTAAACGGGCAGCATCACTCGCCCAGATACGCCGCGCGCACCTTCGGATCGTCCAGCATCTCCTTGGCGTCGCCGCTCATGGTGACCAGACCCGATTCCATCACATAGCCGCGGTGCGCGGCCTGCAGCGCCAGCCGCGCATTCTGCTCCACCAGCAGCACGGTCACGCCCAGCGCGGAGACGTCGCGCACCACCTCGAAGATCTTCGCGACCATGATCGGCGACAGCCCCATCGACGGCTCATCGAGCAGCAGCAGCTTGGGCTGGCTCATCAGCGCGCGCGCCATGGCCAGCATTTGCTGTTCGCCGCCCGACATGGTGCCCGCCAGCTGGTTGGCACGCTCTTTCAGGCGCGGGAAGACGCCGAACATGCGGTCGATGTCGGACTTGATGCCGGCCTCGTCATTGCGCGTATACGCGCCCATCTGGAGGTTCTCGGTGATGGTCATGCGCGCGAACACGCCGCGCCCTTCCGGCACCATCGCCAGCCCTTGCTTGAGCAGCGTGTAGCTGGGCACGCCCTTGATGGACTTGCCCATGTATTCCACGTCGCCGCCAGCCCAGCCCTGCAGCCCGGTGATGGCCTTCATGGTGGTGGTCTTCCCAGCGCCGTTGGCACCGATCAGCGTGACCAGCTCGCCTTCCCGGATCTCGAGGTCGATGCCCTTGACGGCCTGGATGCCGCCGTAAGCGACCTTCAGGCCGGATATCTTCAGTAGCGTTTGTTTCATTGTCTGTTTCCCCCGTCAGTGCGCCGGGGTACCGAGGTAAGCCTCGATCACCGCTGGATTGCTCTGAACTTCGTGCGGCAGGCCCTGCGCGATGACCTTGCCGTAGTCGAGCACGGTCAGGCGGTTGCACAAGCCCATCACCAGCTTTACGTCGTGCTCGATCAGCAGGATGGTCTTGCCGTCGGCGCGGATCTTGTCGAGCAAGCCACGCAGTTCCACCTTTTCGGTTGCGTTCATGCCGGCGGCGGGTTCATCCAGCGCCAGCAGCTTTGGCTCGGTGGCGAGCGCCCGCGCGATTTCCAGGCGGCGCTGATGGCCGTAGGAAAGGTTGCGCGAGGTGAAGTGGGCGTACTTGCCGATGCCGACATACTCCAGCAGGTCGTGCGCCCAGTCTTCCACCGACTCTTCTTCGCGCCGCACCGAGGGCGGACGGAATACCGCGCCGAGCAGGCCCGCCTTGGTGCGCACATGGCGCCCCACCATCACGTTTTCCAGCGCGGTCATCTCGCCGAACAGGCGGATGTTCTGGAAGGTGCGGGCAATGCCCGCCTTGGCGACTTCGTGTACGGCGGTGGGCTGGTAGGGCTTTCCGCCCAGCACGAACTCGCCGGAATCCGGCGTGTACAGGCCGGTGATCACGTTGAAGAAGGTGGTCTTGCCGGCCCCGTTGGGACCGATCAGGCCGTAGATTTCGCCCGGATTGATCTGCAGGCCCACATCGGACAGCGCCTGCAGGCCGCCGAATCGCTTGTTGACCCCCTGTACCGACAGGAGGAAATTCTCGTTGCTCATGATGTCCTCCGGGTCAGAAACGGCCAACGCTGCCCGGGCGGCGGATCACCGGCCGGTCTTCCTTGCGCGGCGACGGCCACAGGCCTGYCGGGCGATACAGCATCACGCCAACCAGGGCCAGCCCGAACAGCAACTGGCGCAGCACTTCGGCGTCGACGATGGTATGGCCGAAGAGCATGTTCTGCGCCGGCTCCGCCACGGCGCGCAGCAGTTCCTGGAAACCCACCAGCAAGATACCGCCGAGGATCACGCCGGGGATGTGGCCCATACCACCCAGCACCACGATGGCGAGGATGTAGATGGACTCCCACAGCACGAACGACTCAGGCGAGACAAAGCCCTGGAAGGCGCCGAACACCGCGCCCGAGGCACCACCAAACGACGCACCCATGGCAAAGGCCAGCAGCTTGATGTTGCGGGTGTTGATGCCCATCGCCTTGGCGGCGATCTCGTCTTCGCGGATGGCCACGAAGGCGCGGCCGATGCGCGAATTCTGCAGGCGCAGGCAGATGAACACGATGGCGATCACCAGCACCACCAGCAGGTAGTAGTACATGAACACCGGCGTGAACTTCAGCCCGAAGATCTCGTGCGACTTGGAGAAATCGAAGCCGAAGATGTGAACCGGGTCCACCGCCGTGATCCCCTTCGGGCCGTTGGTGATGTTGAGCGGACGGTCGAGGTTGTTCAGGAAGATGCGGATGATCTCGCCAAAGCCCAGGGTCACGATGGCGAGGTAGTCGCCGCGCAGCTTGAGCGTTGGCGCGCCAAGCAGCACGCCGAAGGTTGCCGCCACCAGCACGGCCAACGGCAGCACGAACCACATGGAAAGGTGCAGGCCATTCGGGAAAAGCTGGTGGATCCACTCAAACTGGTTGGCCAGGTGGGGCGAGCCCAGCAAGGCCATCATGTACGCCCCTACGGCGTAGAAAGCGATGTAGCCGAGGTCGAGCAGGCCGGCAAAGCCCACCACGATATTCAGGCCGAGCGCCAGCATGATGTAGATCAGCGCGAAATCAAGCACGCGCACCCAGTAGTTGCCGCCCAGCGTCTGCACGAGGAACGGCGCGCACAGGGCGATCACCAGGAAGGCCATCAGGGCGGCCATGGTCTTGGCCGGGGTCTTGGTTAGCGGCGCTGCCGGCGCCGCCGGGGATGGAATCGGGGTATTCATGGATTCTCTCTCCTCAGGCGCGTTCGGAAACCCGCTCGCCCATGATGCCGGACGGACGGAACACAAGGACGATGATCAGCACGATGAAGGCGAACACATCCTGGTAGTTCGAGCCAAATACGCCACCAGTGAGATCGCCGATATAGCCGGCGCCCAGCGCTTCGATCAGGCCCAGCAGCATGCCGCCGACCATGGCGCCCGCCAGGTTGCCGATGCCGCCCAGCACTGCGGCGGTGAACGCCTTCAGGCCCGGGATGAAGCCCATGTAGAAGTGCGCGTTGCCGTAGTTGGTCGCCATCATCACGCCGGCCAGCGCAGCCAGCGCGGCACCGATCATGAAGGTGGCCGAGATCACGAAGTTCGGGTTCACGCCCATCAGCCCCGCCACCTTCTGGTTCTCGGCGGTGGCGCGCATCGCGCGGCCGAGCTTGGTGCGGTTGACGAGAGTCAGCAGGCCCGCCATCACCATCAGCGCCATGCCGATGATGACGATTTCCTTGCCCGTGATGGTCGCGCCGGTGGCACCGATATCGATCGGCTCCGAGGGCAGCAGTTGCGGGAAGGTAAGGGGGTTACGCGACCAGATCATCATCGCCACGGTCTGCAGGATGATGGAAACGCCAATGGCGGTGATCAGCGGGGCCAGCCGTGGCGCGTTGCGCAACGGCCGGTAGGCCACCCGCTCGATGGTGTACGCCAGCACGGCGCAGACCGGCATGGCGATCAGCGTCGCGATCACCAGCGTGAGCCATTCGGGTAGCCCGGGGGCAAATTTCTGCAATCCCAGGATAGCTGTCAAAGCGGTCAGTGCGCCGATCATCAGGACGTCGCCGTGGGCGAAGTTGATGATCCCGAGAATGCCGTAGACCATGGTGTAGCCGAGTGCGATCAGCGCATAGATGCTGCCTAGCACCAGACCGTTCACGATCTGCTGGATAAGGATATCCATGAAAACTCCTTGCTTCCGTCCAATTTCCCTCGACATGGTGTGGATGCCGGGGGGACGTTGATATGTGGGTGGCTTGGTAGTGCGGTTGTTTGCTGGTAAGCGGCCTGCCTACTCCACCCATGGTAAGGATGCTGCATGTAAGGCAAGGCTAAAAAAACGGCACCGCAACATACTCGCGGTGCCGTTCGGATGGGCCGGTAAGCCCGGATTACATCTTCACGACGTCAAGGACGGTCTTCTTCTTGTCCTTGTACTCGTACAGCGTGATGGTGCCCTCCTTCATGTCGCCCTTTTCATCGAAGGCGATGGTGCCGATCAGGCCCTTGTAGTTCGTCTTGGGCATCTCGGCCAGGATGGCCGCCGGTTCGGTCGAGTTGGCGCGCTTCATGGCGTCGACGATGACCATCACGGCGTCATAGGTGAACGGTGCATAGATCTGCACCGGCGCATTGAAGCGAGCCTGGTAGCGCTTGTCGAAATCCGCTCCCTGCTCCATCTTCGACAGTGCCAGGCCAGCTTCCGAGCAGATGATGTTTTGCACGGCATCGCCGGCCAGCTCGGCCACCTTGTCGGTACATACGCCATCGCCGCCAACGATCTTGGAGGTGATGCCGAGTTCCTTGGCCTGCTTGGCGAACGGCCCGCCGGTGGCGTCCATGCCGCCGTACATGATCACATCAGGCTTCTTGCCCTTGATCTTGGTCAGAATGGCCTTGAAGTCGGTGGCCTTGTCGTTGGTGGCTTCACGCGCCACCACGTTCACGCCGGAAGCCTTGGCGGTCTTCTCGAATTCGTCGGCCAGGCCCTTGCCGTAGGCAGTGGCATCGTCAACGATGGCCACGCTCTTGGCGTGCAGGCTCTTGGTGGCGTAGTTGGCCAGCGCCGGACCCTGCTGGGCATCGGTGGCGACCACGCGGAAGGTCGTCTTGAACCCTTGCTTGGTGTAGTCGGGGTTGGTCGACGACGGCGAGATCTGCACGATGCCGGCATCGCTATAGATCTTGGAGGCCGGGATCGATACGCCCGAATTCAGGTGACCGACCACGGCCACGACCTTCGCGTCCACCAGCTTCTGCGCCACGGCGGTGCCGGTCTTCGGGTCGCCCGCATCGTCTTCGCCGACCAGTTCGAGCTTGACCTTCTTGCCGTTGACTTCCAGGCCGGCCTTGTTGACTTCTTCCACGGCCAGGCGAGCGCCGTTTTCGTTGTCCTTGCCAAGGTGAGCGATACCGCCGGTGAGCGGTGCCGCGTGGCCGATCTTGACTACAACTTCGCCGCCACCCGCTGCGGGCGCAGCCGCGGCAGGCGCCGACGCTGCCGGCTCGGCCGGCTTTTCTTCTTTCTTGCCGCAAGCAGTAACCAGCGCCACTGCGGCTGCGATCGGCAGAATCTTGGCAAACGTGATTTGCATGAGTGATCTCCTAGGATTCACATGATCAGGGTAAACCAACGCCCCCCGGACGTTTCCCCTGAACCGCCATAGTTTAGTTTCAATTTGAAACGCGCGAATTGTATTCCCTTTTTATACGGATGCAATATGCGACGCAACAACCTGAAGGATTAACCCACCAAATGAGCTAGGGAATTTCCCCAATGCACAAATTGGGGCAATTCCCGCCTACATGGAGGCTAGCCGTTGACACTAACAAGATTCGTGCCTACCGCAGGCCAGAGGCCGCATTTGCAGCGTTTGCATCACTCATTCAGGCGCCGTATTAAATAGGTGTTTCATTTAATATGGCCCACCTCATTCATATACAACGAGCGAGCACGCCGGCACCATAATAGGGAAATCCCCAATTACAGGGATTTCCCTTGGTTGTCTTTTAGTGCAGACAGGTACAAGGGCCGCGGCGGCAAGTATGCGCATTATCCAAGGAATACCGGGCTATATATCGATGCGATATATTGGTGCAACCGTGGCAATGGAGTGGTGCGAAGCAGGCCGCAACCAGTTGCACCAGCCTGGACTGGATTGCGACGGGCATGCCTGCGCGCGTGGACGGGCGTGGACGGGAAAGTGGGAAGCAAGACGAGCGCCAGCCGCAGCGGGCGCGCTGCGGCCCCGGCCAGGGGCCGGCACGGGGATGATGCACCAATCTGGAAAGGAGGGTCTGCGCCAGCCGGTGCCGGCAGCGCCATGAGACAGCCGCCGGCCGCTACGGAATCAGCAGCGAATCAGGCGGGAGTGACTTGCTGCAGGCCCCGCGGCAGGGGGAACGACATCTTCTCTTCGATGCCATCCAGCGCACGCACGTTGCGCACTCCCAGCAGGTGCAGGCGCTCGACGATGGACTGCGCCAGCGCCTCCGGTGCGGACGCGCCGGCTGTCAGCCCGATGCGGCGCTTGCCCGCGACCCACTCCGCACGCAGCTGATCCGGCGAATCGATCATGTAGGCCGGCACACCGAGGCGTTCGGCGAGCTCGCGCAAGCGGTTGGAGTTCGAACTGTTGGGACTGCCCACCACGATCACCACCTCCACCTGCGGCGCCATGAACTTGACGGCATCCTGGCGGTTCTGGGTGGCGTAGCAGATGTCCTGCTTCTTGGGTTCGCGGATCAGCGGGAAGCGCGCCTTGAGCGCAGCGACGATCTCCAGCGTCTCGTCGACCGAGAGCGTGGTCTGGGTCACGAAGGCGAGCCGCCCGGGGTCGGCCACCTGCAGCTTCGCCACATCTTCGGCGGACTCGACCAGCAGCATGCCGCCTTCGGCCTGCCCCATGGTGCCCTCGACTTCGGGATGGCCCTTGTGGCCGATCATGATGATCTCGCAGCCCTCGGCGCGCATCTTGCCGACTTCCACATGCACCTTGGTCACCAGCGGACAGGTGGCATCGAAGACGTTGAGGCCGCGCACCGTGGCGTCGGCACGCACTTCCTTTGATACGCCATGCGCACTGAAGATCACTGTGGAGCCCGGGGGCACCTCCTCCAGTTCCTGCACGAAGACAGCGCCCTTGCGGCGCAGGTCTTCCACCACGTAGGCGTTGTGCACAATTTCGTGGCGCACATAGATAGGCGCGCCGTAGCGTTCAAGGGCGCGCTCGACGATCTCGATGGCACGATCCACACCGGCGCAGAAGCCGCGCGGCTGCGCCATCAGGATCTCGGCATCGGTGGCTGTGGTGAGCTCAGACATGCAAGGATTCGATTCAAGGATGCCGGCGGTTGCCGGCCGGTGGTGCTTAGAGAATGCCGATCAGCTGGACATCGAACAGGATGGTCTGCCCGGCCAGCGGGTGGTTGAAATCGAACAGCGCCGACGTCGCCCCGATCTCCTTGAGCACACCGGCGTACTTTCCGCCTCCCGGCGCGTTGAACTCCACCAGGTCGCCCGGGGCGTAGTCTTCTTCGAACGAGCTGTTCTCGCGCAGCGTCGCCAGCGAAACCCGTTGCAGCAGCTCAGGGTTGCGCGGACCGAAGGCATGCTCCGCCGCCAGCCGGTAAGTCATGCGCTCGCCCTCCGGCATGCCCAGCAGGGCCTGCTCCAGGGTGGGCGCGAACTGGCCTTGCCCCAGCAGCAACGTGGCGGGCTTCTCGTCAAAGGTACTGATGATCTCAGTGCCATTCTCGAGGGAGATGCTGTAGTGAAGGGTCAGGAAGGAATCCGCCTGCACGGTCTTCCGACCGTCCGCGGCGCCGTCCTTCGGACCGGAAGCAATAGTTTGCAAATTCATGAGTGCTCAACCTGTCGACAACCCGTATTGTAAGCGACTCGACCGAGCGCCGCCTTGTCCGCGGTGCCATTGTTCCGGGGGGATCTTGTCATGCGTATTACCGACTGGCCCAGCAACGAGCGGCCACGCGAGAAGCTTCTCTGTAGCGGCGCCGCAGCACTCTCGGATGCCGAGCTGCTCGCCGTATTCCTGCGCGTGGGCGTCGCCGGAAAAAGTGCAGTGGACCTGGCATGCGAGCTTCTTAACCATTTCGGCTCGCTGAGCAGCCTGCTTTCCGCCAGCGCCGGGCAACTGGCCAGCATCAAGGGCATCGGCAGCGCCAAGTACGCGCAACTGCAGGCGGCGCAGGAACTCACCCGGCGCACGCTGGCTGAGCAACTGCAGTTGCCGGGCGCGCTGAACTCACCCACGGCTGTGCGCAACTACCTGCGCCTGACGCTGGCGAGGCTTCCCCATGAAGTCTTTCACTGCCTCTTTCTCGACGCGCGCAACGGGCTCCTGGCCAGCGAAGAACTATTTCGCGGCACCCTGACCCAGACCAGCGTCTACCCGCGCGAGGTAGCGCGAAAGGCACTTTCACACAACGCCGCGGCTGTGATCGTCGCCCACAACCACCCGTCGGGCAACGCCACGCCCAGCCCGGCCGATCTAGCCATGACCCGCGCGCTGTGCCGCTCCCTCGCCTTGATCGACGTACAGGTACTCGACCATTTCGTCGTGGCGGGCAGCAGCATTCACTCCTTCTCCGAGCACGGCCAGTTGTGACGCGACATGTGACGCCAACCGCATGAATGCACACCCCTGCACGGTAAACGACGGAAGGCATTGATTCATCATCGCTTTCCGGTCTATAATGCTCGTTTGCTGAAGTCTCAACCGCTGCAGTCCGGGCCAGCGCGCCTTTTGTTGATCTGTTGCGAACATTGTCCACGTAGAAGAGTTAGGAGTGCTTCATGGCACGCGTCTGTCAAGTGACCGGGAAAGCGCCGATGGTCGGCAACAACGTTTCCCACGCAAACAACAAGACCAAGCGCCGTTTTCTGCCCAACCTGCAGAATCGTCGTTTCTTTGTTGAATCGGAAAACCGCTGGGTGAGCCTGCGCGTCTCGAACGCCGGCCTGCGCCTGATCGACAAGAAAGGCATCGACTCCGTGCTCGTAGATCTGCGCGCACGCGGCGAAGTCTAATTAGGAGCACATCATGGCCAGCAAAGGCGGACGCGATAAAATCAAGTTGGAGTCGACTGCAGGTACGGGTCACTTCTACACGACCACCAAGAACAAGCGCACGATGCCGGAAAAGATGGAGATCATGAAGTTCGATCCCGTCGCCCGCAAGCACGTGTCGTACAAGGAAACCAAGATCAAGTAATTGATCCTGTCTTCCACATGCCGATCGCGCGGCATGTTAGTAGAAACCCCGCTCAGGCGGGGTTTTTGCTTTTTACGCGGCGCAAAAGCCGCATCACTGGCGCGACTCCGCAGCACTGCCCACGCAAGCGCGCCGCCGGTGTACACTTTCCAGCTTTCCTGCCTCCCGACCGCGCCACGCGCGCGTCTCTCGCATCATGAACTTCGATGTCGCCATTGTCGGCAGCGGACTGGCCGGTCTGACGGTCGCGCTGCAACTGGCCGACACCCATCGGGTTGTCATCATCTGCAAACGCGCCATGACGACGGGCGCCAGCGACTGGGCACAGGGCGGCATCGCCGCGGTGCTGGACTCGGGCGACAGCCATGACGAGCACCATCAGGACACCCTGGTGGCAGGCGCGGGCCTGTGCGATGACAGCGCAACGCGTTATATCGTCGAGCACGGGCGCGAAGCCATCCAGTGGCTGATCGACCGCGGCGTGCCGTTCACGCGCGACGACCAGGCCGAACTGGGCTACCACCTGACGCGGGAAGGCGGACACAGTCGGCGGCGCATCATCCACGCCGCGGACGCGACCGGCCACGCCGTCGTGTCCACCCTCACCGAGCAGGCACGCCAGCACCCCAACATCACGATCATCGAAGACCACTTCGCGGTGGACCTGATCACCTCGCGCAAGCTCGGCTTGCCGGGCAACCGCTGCTATGGCCTTTACGTGCTGGATGACGCCAGCGGCGAAGTGCAGACCATCACCGCTACGCACACCGTGCTGGCCACGGGTGGCGCGGGCAAGGTCTACCTCTACACCACCAATCCCGACACGGCCACCGGCGACGGCATCGCCATGGCCTGGCGGGCGGGTTGCCGTGTATCGAACATGGAATTCATCCAGTTCCACCCGACCTGCCTGTACCACCCGTACGCCAAGTCCTTCCTGATTTCGGAGGCAGTGCGMGGCGAAGGYGGCCTGCTCAAGCTGCCCGATGGCACGCGCTTCATGCCCGAGCACGACGAGCGCGCCGAGTTGGCTCCGCGCGACGTGGTGGCGCGCGCGATCGACTTCGAAATGAAGAAGCGCGGGCTGGACTACGTGCACCTCGACATCAGCCACCAGCCCGAATCCTTCCTGCGCGAGCACTTCCCGACCATCCATGCACGTTGCCTGGAGCTGGGCATCGACATTGCGCGCGAACCGATCCCGGTGGTGCCGGCTGCGCACTACACCTGTGGCGGCGTGGTGACCGACACGGCGGGCCGCACCGACCTGGCCAATCTCTACGCCGTTGGCGAAACCGGTTGCACCGGATTGCACGGCGCCAACCGCCTAGCCTCCAACTCACTGCTCGAGTGCATGGTGATCGGGCGCGCGGCGGCACTCGACATTGCCGGCCAGGACAAGGCTGGTCAGCCGGACATCACCCTGCCCGGCTGGGATGAAAGCCGGGTGGCGGATGCCGACGAGGAAGTGGTTGTATCGCACAACTGGGACGAGCTGCGCCGCATGATGTGGAATTACGTCGGCATCGTGCGCACCAGCAAGCGGCTTGAGCGCGCGCAACACCGTATCAGCCTGCTGCGCGAGGAAATAGCCGAATACTATGCCAACTTCCGCGTGACGCGCGACCTGCTGGAATTGCGCAACCTGGTGGAAGTCGCCTCATTGATCGTCGATAGCGCCTATTCGCGCCACGAAAGCCGCGGTTTGCACTTTAGCCGCGACTATCCGGAGACCTTGCCAAAAGCGCTGCCGACCGTGATGCAGCCGTTGTTCAAGCGCGAGCGGGCGAAGTAGCGTTCCTCGCTTTCCATCACGCAAAGAAAAAGCGCGCCTCGCAGCGCGCTTTTTCTTTCCGGACAGCCAATTTACCGATGTGCTTCAAACGCCAGATTACTCGATGATGCGCAACGAATAGTCCGTGGCGCGCACATCCTTGGTCAGCGCACCCACCGAGATCCGGTCGACACCGGTCTCGGCAAAGGCGCGAATGGTATCCGCATTGACGCCACCCGAGACTTCCAGCAACGCGCGCCCAGCATTGATACGCACGGCATCGCACATCATCGCCTCGGTAAAATTGTCGATCAGGATCGATTTCGCATCGGCCGCCAACGCCTCCTCCAGCTCCGCCAGGCTTTCCACCTCCACCTGCACCGACACGCCCGCATCGAGTGCGGCTGCTGCCCGCATGGCCGCGGTAATGCTGCCTGCCGCGGCGATGTGGTTCTCCTTGATCAGGATGCCATCGTACAGCGCCAGACGCTGGTTATCACCGCCACCGACCTTGACCGCGTACTTCTGTGCCAGGCGCAGGCCCGGCAAGGTCTTGCGGGTATCCAGCACGCGCGCGCGCGTCCCCTCGACCAGATCGGCATAACGGCGCGTAGCGGTAGCCACGCCGGACAGCAACTGCAGGAAGTTCAGCGCTGGCCGCTCCGCGGTCAGCAGCGAGCGGGCCGGTCCCGTGATCTCGCACACCACCGAGTCCGGTGCCATGCGGGCGCCTTCGGCTTGCTGCCAGCGAACCTGCAGCGCGGGATCCACCGCGCGCATGCAGGCCTCGAACCACGGCTGACCGCATAGCACGGCTTGCTCGCGCACGATCACGCGAGCCCGTGCGGACTTGGCTGCGGGCACCAGCAAACCGGTCAGGTCGCCGCTGCCGACATCCTCGGCGATGGCCGCGCGTACATTGGCTTTCAGGGCCTCGGCCAGCGCCGCGCCGTAGCTGTCGAAAACTGGATTGACGTTTGCGTTCACGTTTGCATTACTGCTCATGCCGGACCGATTCCCTTGAACAAAGCCTGCTCGCTGGCCAAATCGGCCTTGGGCCGCACATTGGCCTTCTGCCGCGCGGCGAAATCGAGCATGCGGTCGATGCAGATCACAGCCTGGCGGCCGATGGCGGCATCGACATGAATTTCGTTATGGCCGCGCTCAAGCACCTCAGCCAGGTTGGTCAGTGCATTCATCGCCATCCACGGGCAGTGCGCGCAACTCTTGCAGGTCGCACTGTTCCCGGCGGTGGGCGCCTCGATGAAATGCTTGTCGGGTGCGGCCAGCCGCATCTTGTGCAGGATGCCGTTATCGGTCGCAACGATGAATTCGCGGGCATCCAGCTCCTGGACCGCCGCGATCAGCTGCGAGGTCGAGCCAACCACATCGGCCTGCTCCACCACATTGGCCGGCGACTCCGGATGCACGAGGATCTTGGCCTTGGGGAACTCGCGGCGCAGCAGATCCAGCTCGATACCCTTGAACTCGTCGTGCACCAGGCAGGAGCCCTGCCACAACAACATGTCCGCGCCGGTCTGCTTCTGGATATAGCCGCCCAGGTGCTTGTCCGGTGCCCACAGAATCTTCTCGCCGCGTGCGTGCAGGTGCTCGACGATCTTCAGGCCGATGCTGGAGGTCACCATCCAGTCCGCGCGTGCCTTCACGGCCGCGCTGGTATTGGCGTAGACCACCACCGTACGGTCGGGATGCGCATCGCAGAACGCGGCGAACTCGTCGGCCGGGCAACCCAGGTCGAGCGAGCACGTCGCGTCAAGGTCGGGCATCAGGATGGTCTTTTCCGGACTGAGGATCTTGGCGGTCTCGCCCATGAAGCGAACGCCAGCCACCACCAGCGTCTTGGCCGGGTGGTCGCGGCCGAAGCGCGCCATTTCCAGCGAATCCGACACGCAGCCGCCGGTTTCTTCCGCCAGGTCCTGCAGGTCCGAATCGACGTAATAGTGCGCTACCAGCACCGCATTGCGCTGCTTGAGCAAATCCTTGATGCGCGCCTTCAGCGCCGTGCGCTCCTGTGCCGACAGCACCGGGGGCACCTTGGCCCAGGCATGGGCGACGCAGCTGCCGCCATCAGGGGACTCCGTCGACAGGTTCGGTTTCTCGAACTCGACGGTCTTGATCGTTTGGGGGGTCATCTCCGATACTCCTCTGGGGCCGCGCGCCTGGATTTCGCAGCCAGCCCTTACATTGGGGGAGTTTAGCGAAAACAAAAGCCCCGCCAGGGGCGGGGCTTTCGGGCGAGCTAAATTGTATCAGGCCACGCCGGGTCAGGCATCAAGCCTCATCAGGCATAGCGGCGCAGGCGCAGCGAGAAATCGTGCAGCGCCTCGATGCCGCTGGCCTCGGCGCGATGGCACCAGGCCTGCAACTGCTGCAGCAGCTGTTCGCGCGTCAAGTTGGAGCGGCCCCAGATCGCGGCCAGTTCGCGGCGCATTTCCACAAAAGTATGYAGCGACTTGTTCTGCTCGACGATGCTGGCCAGTTGCTGGCGTTGCGGATCGGCCAGCTTGGTTTCCTCGCGGTGGAACCACTTGCGGGCGGGCTTGAAGCTGCTGTACTCGGCCACGCGGGCTTCCTTCAGCTTTTCCAGTTCCTGCTTGTAGGCGCTCTTGACCGCCTTGGCATAGCGGGCCATCACGTCATAGCGATTGGCGATGATGGCTTCCAGCGTGTTGTGGTCGACCGGGCGAGCCTCCACCAGGCGTGCCTTCGGCGGGGTCTTCTTGACCCTGGCCAGGCCAACGGCCTGCATGGCGCGGATATAGCCCCAGCCGATATCGAACTCGTACCACTTGATCGAGAACTTCGCCGACGTCGGGTAGGTGTGGTGGTTGTTATGCAGCTCTTCGCCGCCGATGATGATGCCCCACGGCGAAACATTGGTCGAAGCGTCCTCGCAATCGTAATTGCGATAACCCCACCAGTGGCCCAGGCCATTGATGATGCCGGCGGCGTGGATCGGGATCCACAACATCTGCACCGCCCACACGGTCATGCCGATCACGCCGAACAAGGCGAGGTCGATGATCAGCATCAGGCCAACGCCCTGCCAGCCGAAGCGCGAGTAGACATTGCGCTCGACCCAGTCGTCAGGCGTGCCGTGACCGAACTTGGTGATGGTTTCCTTGTTCTTGGACTCGGCGCGATACAGCTCCGCGCCTTCCAGCAGCACCTTGCGGATGCCGCGAGTCTGCGGGCTGTGGGGATCGTCTTCGGTCTCGCACTTGGCGTGGTGCTTGCGGTGGATGGCGGTCCACTCCTTGGTGACCATGCCGGTGGTCAGCCACAGCCAGCCACGGAAGAAATGCGAAACGATAGGGTGCAGGTCCAGCGACCGGTGCGCCATGCAGCGGTGCAGGTATATCGTGACGCCCGCGATGGTGATGTGAGTCACCACCAGCGTGTAGATCACGATTTCCCACCAGGACCAGTTGGCGAGGCCGTTGGCGGCCCAGTCAAGAATAGTGTCGAACAAACTGTTCTCCGTCGATTAAACAGGGGGATTCAGTGCGGCACGACATGGCGGGCCACAAACAATGTGCAGAAAAAGGACTGCAAATTCAATGATTGCGTCATATGGCGCCTGCCTGAAACCCCGGCAATCGCCGGAGCCCCCAGGCATGCGCGTCTGGCGCCTTGGGCAACTGCTGCCTGCCGGCGGGACTGGACACGAGCCGCTGCAATCTGGCGGCTGTCTGGTGGGGGCGGGAGGTCGATAAACTCACCCGGACAAAATCCGATTCCGGACGAACCCGCAACTACCTCGGATTCTACCGCACCCGGATCGAGCGGACATCCGCTTTTACCCCGATTTTGACGTTAAGCAACACGGATCGTTCCACAAGGTGGCTCCAGCGCCGCGCGAAAAGTCAGGATTTGCTGCCCGCGGTGCCATCCAGCGGCGCAAGTAGCGCCTCATGATCCACGTCATCAGTCTCACCCCGTCCACCGGCGTCCGCCCTGCCCAGCACCCGCACTTCCCGCTGTGGATACGGGATCGAGATGCCATGCTCCCGGAATTTCCTCCATATGGCCCGGTTCAGTGCCGATTGCACGCCGAGCTTCCCGTTCTGGGGATCGGCGATGTAGCCAGCAAGCTCGTATTCGATGCCATTGTCTCCGAACAGCACCAGAAAAGCCGACGGCGCCGGCTCAACCAATAAACGCGGGATGTCTTGGGCCGCCTCGACCAGCAAAGCCAGCACCTTTTCGGGATCGGCCGCGTAATCGGCCTGCACACGCGTTGCAACACGCACATTGGTATTGGAGAACGAGTGGTTCTGCACGGCCTGCGCGACCAGTTGCTCGTTGGGCACCAGGGTTTCGCCATCACCATTGCGGACCACCGTGTAGCGCGTGCGAATCTGCGAGACGATGCCGGTGTACTTGTCCACGGTGATCTGGTCGCCCAGCTTGACCGAGTGGTCAAGCAGGATGATGAAGCCCGAAATATAGTTGCTGGCGATTTTTTGCAAGCCCAGGCCCAGACCCACACCCAGCGCGCCCCCAAATACGGACAGCACCGTGAGATCGATGCCTACCAGCGACAAGCTCAGCAAGAGCGAGACCAGCAGCAGCAATGCCTTGGAAAGCCTGGTCAAAACCACTTTCAGGTTGCTGTCCAGGCCGCTCGAGCGCATCAGGCGCTCTTCCAGCCACGAACCAAACCACATGGCCACCAGCACGGTGAGCAAGATCCATACGGCTGCCACCAGGGTGTCGGCGAGGTTGATCTTCTGCTTTCCGCCCAGCGAAAAGCGTACGGATTCCATCCAGTTCACTACATCAGACAGCAATCCCAGCACATATAGCGCCATTGCCACCCAAACCAGCGTCGTCAGTACCTTCTCCACCAGCAGCAGCATGCCGTGCAGCTGGCCACTGCCGGAGAGCACGCGGCGCAGTATATAGAAGGCGAAATAGAGGAACGTGATGCCAAAGAGCGGCACCAGCGCCAGACGCAGCACGCTGGTCGACATGACCAGTTCCAGCCCGTAGCGCGCGCCCATCACCAGCAGCCAGCCAAACAGTGGGAACATGGCGCGTTCCAGGCTGGCTGCGGCAAAGCGCAGCGCGAAGCTGGATCCGGCGTAGCCGGCTTCGACTCGCTTGACGACCAGCCTTGCCAGCGGCCATGCCAACGCGAGGCAGGCGGCGAGTACCACCAGTTGCCAGATAAAACCGGGGCCGCCCGCATCGCGGATCAGGTCATTGAGCATCTTGCCAAATGCCGGATGCGAGGCGTTGAGTTCGTTCAAGGGATTGGGATTCATGCTCTGGAATAACTGGGCGGCGCGCGCCGGGCGACAATCGAACGGCCCCGGCAAACACCCGATAACGGACCGCAAGAGCACAATGAGCAAGGCAACGCACCGCAAGCAGCGGGCCGGACACTTGTGGCCGGTCCCGCGCCGGAAATGCAGCCGGGACCGGGCGGTCCTCGGCATTGGAGCCGCCAGTCCCAAGCCGGGCACTGGCGGCGGTTCAGACGTTAGCTGACGCGTTCCAGTACCGCGGCGAAGAAGCCATCGGTCTGGTGCAGATGCGGGTAAAGCGCCAGCATCTCGGCATCTTCCGGCAAACCGGGCACCGTGATCTTTTGCTCGGCCAGCACCTGTGCGGCAGGGACCAGGCGGAAGGCAGGATGCGCGGCCAGGAAACCGCGCACGATGCCTTCGTTCTCGGCTTCCAGCACGCTGCAGGTCGCATAAACCACCCGGCCGCCCACCTTGACCAGACGCGCCGCGGATTCGAGGATGGCCGCTTGCTTGGCAGTCAGTTCCAGCACCGATTGCGGCGATTGGCGCCATTTCAGGTCCGGGTTGCGCCGCAGCGTACCCAGGCCGCTGCAGGGCGCATCCACCAGCACGCGATCGATCTTGCCGGCCAGACGCTTGATCTTGGCGTCATGCTCGGAGTCGATCAGTACCGGATGCACGTTCGACAGTCCGCTGCGCGCCAGGCGCGGCTTGAGGTTGGCCAGGCGCTTCTCGGACACATCGAACGCATACAGGCGCCCGGTGGAGCGCATCTGCGCCCCCAGCGCCAGCGTCTTGCCACCGGCACCCGCGCAGAAATCCACCACCATTTCGCCGCGCTTGGGCGCAACCAGGTTGCATAGAAGCTGGCTGCCTTCGTCCTGCACTTCGACCAGGCCGTTGACGAACAGCGGCAACTGGTTGAGCGCCGGCTTGCCGGCCAGGCGGATGCCGGCGGGGGCCATCGGCGTCGGCTCGGCCTTCAGGCCAGCGGCGGTCAGCTCGGCCAGCGCGGCTTCCTGGGTGGTCTTGACCAGGTTGGCGCGCAGGTCCAGCGGCGCGGGCCGCAGCCACGCGTCGCCCAGTGCTTCGACAAAGGCTTCGTCGTGGCGGGCGGCCAGCTGGTCGAACAGCCACTCAGGCAGGTTGGCGCGCACGCGCGGCGCCAGGCTGGCACGCTCGATTGTCGTCAGGCGATCGAGCCATTCGCCCTCTTCCGGCAGCAGGAACGGCGTCAGCGCATCCCGGCCCAGCGTGGCGGCTAGGCCGAGCAGGGCCAGTCGGCGCTGCGAGGCGCCCGTGCCGCTGGCAGCGAACTGCGAAAACTCGACACGCCGGCGCAATACGGCAAATACGGCTTCGGCGATGATGCCGCGTTCGCGATGGCCAAGCTTGGGGTTTTCGCGGAAGTAGTAGCTCACCACCACGTCGGAGGGGCGCGTGAACATCAGCACCTTGCCCAGCAGGCGGTCGATGTGCTGGATATGAACGGCGTGCAGGCCGCCATGCGGCCCGCGGCCCTGCTGCGGAGCATGGCTGTCGCCCGCGTCGCGCGGCCGGGCGGCCTGGCGGATCGGGGTACCCTTGTGCTTGTTGCGAACGGGCTGGCGCGCCCCTGCGGTATTCCGGCTCATTACTGCACCTCCGTAGCGGCAGCAAAGGCCGTAAATAACTGGGATTCGGGTGGTTCGACCCGGACTGCGCCGGCATGCACGCGCAGCCGGTCTTCGACAAACCAGCGCACCGCGCGCGGGTAGATCACGTGTTCGCTTGGCAACAGGCGCGTGGCCAGGCTCTCGGGCGTATCGTCCGGCAGCACGTCGAGCGCGGCCTGGACGATGACGGGGCCGTGATCGAGTTCCGGCGTGACGAAATGCACGCTGGCCCCGTGGACCTTGACACCCGCCTCGATGGCCTGCCGGTGCGTATGCAGCCCCGGAAAGCATGGCAGCAGCGAGGGGTGGATATTCAGCATGCGCCCGGCGTACTTGTCGACAAAGCCCGGCGTCAGGATGCGCATGAAGCCGGCCAGCACCACCAGGTCCGGCGCGAATGCGTCGATGGCCGTGGCCAGCGCCACATCGAAAGTGGCGCGATCAGCATATTGCGTGTGGTCCACCACACCGGTGGCCACGCCGTGCTCAGCGGCAAATTTCAGGCCTTCGGCGTCCGGCCGGTTCGACAGGACCGCCGCTACGCGCGCTGGCCAGCCTTCGGCGGCGCAGGCGCTGACGATGGCTTCCATGTTGGAGCCTCGCCCGGAAATCAGGATAACGATATTTTTCATCGCGCAATTCTACCAAGCCAGGGGCCGTACACGGCTAAAGCGAGCGCATTAGGCGCTTAAAACACGTGAAACCCTCATCGCAGCGCCGTTTCGCATGACCTATACGCAACGTAGGTACCCCTCCGACGGATTGTGACGCCTCGCCCGCTCTGCTAGAGTGGCTGCTATCGTCCACGCGCAGACCGTTAGCTCGGCTTTAAGTGACAACAAGGACGAACTGGGAAATTAGACGGGAAATCGCATGCCGAACGCTGCACCGACCTTGTTGGTGGTCGATGATCATCCTATGGCCTTGTCCGGCACTACCGCCTTCCTGGCGGAGGTGATGCCGGATGTCGCCGTCCATGCCGCCGGTAGCGCCAAGGAGGCGCTCAGTGCCTTGCAGCAAGGGCTCAGGCCTGACATCGTGCTGCTGGATATCTGGCTGACCGACGGTACCGGCTTCGACGCCATGCAGGCGCTCAAGACGCTGGTCCCTTCCGCCCGCTTTATTTTCATGTCGGCCGAGGCCACGCCCGAGATCGTAGGCCGCGCGCGGGCGCTTGCCGCCTACGGGTTCGTCGGCAAGCATCTCGATGCCAACGCATTCACAGCCGCCGTGCGCAAGGTGCTGGCAGGCGACACATCCTTTCCCTCCGACGAAGCGCTCAACGGCCGTGCCCAGTCCTTCGGACCGGCGCACGGCATTCCGGTCACGCCGGCGGAACTGGGACTGACCCCGCGCCAGGGCTCGGTGCTGGCGCTGGTACTGGAAGGGCTGCCCAACAAGGTCATCGCTCGGCGTCTCGGCCTGACGGAGAACACCGTCAAGGAACATGTCTCGGCGATCCTGCAGCGCCTCGGCGTACGCACCCGGATGCAGGTCATGTCGCGCATGGAGCGCTTCCGCCTGCGCCAGTAGCAGGCACCGCCGGCGCCAGCCGCCAATTGAAGACTCCGCAATGGGCCGGCGCGTTTGCGCCGGCCCATTTCGATTGTGCCTGTCAGGCCGCGTGCAGCCAGCGCCTGAGCAGCAGCCGCAACGCCGCCGGGTCGACGGGCTTGGGCAACACAAAGTAGCCAGCCTCCTCGGCTGCCGCCAGCGCGGCGGATTTCAGGTCGCCCGACAATAGGGCGCTACGTGCCTGCGGCTGTGTGTTCTGCCAGCGCTCCAGCAAGTCCAGGCCGTTCTCGCTGCCGGGCAGGCGCAAGTCGCAGAAGATGATGTCCGGCTTGAGCCCCTGGTGAAACAGCCGGTCCGCATCCGCGCCATGCGCCGCGCAGGCAACCTGGATGCCCCAGGCTTCCATCAGTGCAATCCACGCCTTGCGGATCTGGGTGTCGTCGTCGACCACCAGCACAGTGCCGCGCAAGTGATCGGGCTTGGCATCCTCGGCCAGCGCCGTAGCCCGCACGGCACGGATGGTGGCCACGGTCTCGGCCGGGACCGGCGCCAGCGAGAACCAGAATACCGAACCCCGTCCAGGCACCGAGCGCACGCCGTAGGTGCCGCGCATCAGGCGCACGCATTCCTTGAAAATCGCCAGCCCGAGTCCCAGGCCCTGGGACGGATCGCGCTGCGGGTTATGCACCTGGTAGTACGGGGAGAAGATGTCCGGCAGGTGCTCGGGCGTGATCCCGGCCCCGGTGTCCCAGACTTCCACGCGGATATGCTTGCGGCGCTCCCGCGCCGTTACCAGGACGCCGCCGCGCCGCGTATAACGCAGGGCGTTCTGCACGAGATTGAACAAGGCGCGGCGCAACAGCACCGGCTCGGCCATCGCGTACAACTCTTCGGGCACGCGCGGGGTCAGGGTCAGGCCGCTCTCTCGCGCGTCGGCGGCGAACTGGCTCATCACTTCGCTGATCAGGTGACTGAGTTCGCACGGCTCCAGCGTCGGCAGCACCTTGCGCCCTTCGAGCTTGGACAGGTCCAGCAGCGAGCGGAACAGCAGGTCGATGGTCTGGGTGCCGGCGGCCACCTGCTCGACCAGCGGATGGAGCGAGGAGGACTTGTTGCGGGCGCGCAGCGCCTCCACCAGCATCACCAGCGCGTGCACTGGCTGGCGCAGGTCGTGGCTGGCGGCGGCCAGGAAGCGCGATTTCTCCTCGCTGGCATGCAGCGCCCTCTCCTTTTCTTCCTGGAACTGCTTGGCCAGCCGCCGGCTCTCGCTTTCCAGCTGGATGGCCCGCACCAGCGTGCGCTGCAGGTTCAGGGCGTGGCGCGTAAGCATGATGGCGTAGACCACCAGCAGCAATTGCACGTAGGTGCCATGACCGGGAAATGCGTACTCGGCCAGCAGGATATTGGGCACCAGGATCGGTACGCCGGCATAGACCAGGTTGGACGGAACCGGAGACTGCGCGGTGACGCCGCCCGCCAGCACCCCGAGCGCCAGCAGGTACAGCACGCTGGAGAACACCGTGGAGCCGGAATACAGATGCAGCAGCGCCGAGCTGCCCCAGGTCAGCCCGGTCAGGAAGGCCATCGCGCGCATATTGGCCCACCATTTGCGCGTGTGCGCCGAGCGGCTCATGGTGGTGCCATCGCGCAGATAGCCAAAATAGAACCAGCTGGTGGCGGCGGTCAGCACCAGCATGACGCCGCACCAGCCGATCAGGGCGCTGTGGTCGGCGGCAGACCAGAAGGCGATCGCGGTCAGCGCCGGGAGCACCAGCGAGGCAACGATGGCGGTAGGGGAGACGCGATGGATGGTCGCCAGCAGCTTGGCCCGCGTTTCGGTATCGAGCGGAGGCCCTGGCGGCGGCAGGATTCGGTTAAGCAGCGCGTTCAAGGGAGGGCTGGGGGCAGCGAGTGCGATCCGCCGTATCATGCCGTCTTTTGTGGCATGGCGCCACGCCAAAGGGTCTATCCGTGCACAAAAACGCCAACCTCGGCGCCCACCGTGGTGCGGCCAGGCCAAACTTGTCCCCCATTCGCCTTATAATGCTCGCTTTACCCAAACGCTTGCTGCCGTCCTCGTGAAAGTCTTCCGTGGCCTGCCCAATGCCGAGAGCCGGGCGCCCTGCGCCCTCACCATCGGCAATTTCGACGGTGTGCACCGCGGCCACCAGTCGCTGCTTGCGCGCGCGCGCGCGGCGGCGGACGCACGCGGCCTGCCGCTGTGTGTGATGACGTTCGAGCCGCATCCGCGTGAATTCTTCACGCCTGACCAGGCCCCCACGCGCATTGCGCTGCTGCGCGACAAGCTCGAAAGCCTGCGCCGCAACGGCGTCGATCGCGTGGTCGTCGAGCATTTCAACGCGCATTTCGCCGCGCAATCTCCCCAGGCGTTCGTCGAGAACGTGCTCTGGCACGGCCTGCACACGCGCTGGCTGCTGGTCGGCGACGACTTCCGCTTCGGCGCCAGGCGCGCGGGCGATTTTGCCTACCTGCAGCAGGCCGGGCGCCAGTTCGGCTTCGACGTCGAGCAGATGGGCTCGGTGTCCGAAGGCGGCGTGCGCATCTCGAGCTCCGCGGTACGGCAGGCACTGACCGAGGGCGACCTCGAACACGCGCGCCGTCTGCTCGGCCACGGCTATGCCATCAGCGGCCATGTGGTCCATGGCCGCAAGCTCGGGCGCGACCTGGGCTTTCCCACCATCAACCTGCGCATCTCGCACAAGCGGCCGGCTGTCAACGGCATCTTCGTGGTACAGGTGCACGGGCTGGCCGAGCACGCGTTGCCGGGCGTGGCCAGCATCGGCGTGCGGCCGACCATCGAGGATGCCGGCCGGGTGCTGCTGGAAGTCCACCTGTTCGACTTCAATCAAAGCATCTACGGCAAGCTGGTGCGGGTCGAATTCATGAAAAAGCTCCGCGATGAAGCCCGCTTCGACAGCCTGGATGAACTGACCGCGGCCATTGCCAAGGACAGCGCGGACGCCCGCGCCTTCTTCGGCCTGACCGTGCCGGGCTCGCCCGAGGGCACGCCCCCGGCAGCGGGCGGCCGCGACTTCGCCACCTCCGCCACCGACCGAATTAGCTAGCGCCCCGTTCCCGCGAGGCGGGACCCGGGTCGCTACCCCACCCGAACCAGCCCGCGGCTCCGCCGCAGCCCGTCCACGCCATACCGCGCGCCGCGCCCAGCCGAGCTAGTGCCGCGCGCCAACCGAATTGCCCCGAGAATCGACATGTCCAACGACAAACGCGCCAAGCCCGAAAAAAGCAAGTATCCGGTCAACCTGCTGGAAACTCCCTTCCCGATGCGCGGCGACCTGCCCAAGCGCGAGCCGCTGTGGGTCAAGCAATGGCAGGACAAGCAGCTCTACAAGAAGATCCGGGCAGCTCGCAAGGGCGCCAAGAAATTCATCCTCCATGACGGCCCCCCGTACGCCAACGGCGACATCCATATCGGGCACGCGGTCAACAAGATCCTCAAGGACATGATCGTCAAGGCGCGCGGCCTGAGCGGCCTGGACGCCGTCTATGTGCCGGGCTGGGACTGCCATGGCMTGCCGATCGAGATCCAGATCGAAAAGCAGTTCGGCAAAGGCCTGCCGGTGCAGGAGGTGCAATCGCGCGCCCGCGCCTACGCCACCGAACAGATCGCCCGCCAGAAGCTGGACTTCGAGCGCCTGGGCGTGCTGGGCGACTGGGAACATCCCTACATGACCATGAACTACAGCAACGAAGCCGACGAGCTGCGCGCGCTGGGCAAGATCATGGAGAAGGGCTATGTATTCCGCGGCCTGAAGCCGGTGAACTGGTGCTTCGACTGCGGCTCGGCGCTGGCCGAGGCCGAGGTCGAGTACAAGGACAAGACCGATCTCTCCATCGACGTGGGCTTCCCCTTCGCCGATACCGACAAGCTGGCTCACGCCTTCAAGGTGCCGCTGGAGCAGCTCGCGGCCAAACCCGGCTGGATCGTGATCTGGACCACCACGCCGTGGACCATCCCGTCCAACCAGGCGCTGAATGTGCACCCGGAAGTCGAATACGCGCTGGTCGACACCGCGCGCGGCTTCCTGCTGCTGGCCACCGAGCGCGTCGAGGAACAGCTCAAGGTCTACGAACTGGAAGGCAAGGTGCTGGCCACCACGACCGGCGCGGCGCTGTCGGAGATCCGCTTCCACCACCCGCTGTCCAAGATGGACGCGGGCTATGACCGCCTGTCGCCGGTCTACCTGGGCGACTACGTCACCACCGATACCGGCACCGGCATCGTGCACTCGGCGCCGGCCTATGGCGTGGAGGATTTCCAATCGTGCAAGGCGCACGGCATGCGCGACCACGACATCATCAGCCCGGTGATGGGCGATGGCGTCTATGCCAGCACGCTGCCGCTGTTCGGCGGCCAGAAGATCTGGGACGCCAATCCCAAGATCGTCGAAGTGCTGAAGGCATCGGGCAACCTGTTCAACTCGCACAAGTACACCCACAGCTATATGCACTGCTGGCGTCACAAGACGCCGATCATCTACCGCGCCACCTCGCAATGGTTCGCGGGCATGGACGTTGACCCTGTCGACAACGGCGCCACCTTGCGCGAAACCGCGCTGGCCGGCATCGAGGCGACGGAGTTCTACCCGGCCTGGGGCAAGCAGCGCCTGCATAACATGATCGCCAACCGGCCCGACTGGACCTTGTCGCGCCAGCGCCAGTGGGGCGTGCCGATGGCCTTCTTCCTGCACAAGGAAACCGGCGCGCTGCACCCGCGCACGCCGGAGCTGC
The DNA here is from genome assembly GCF_056397325.1 of Cupriavidus sp. 05N39. Lineage (NCBI taxonomy): Bacteria > Pseudomonadati > Pseudomonadota > Betaproteobacteria > Burkholderiales > Burkholderiaceae > Cupriavidus > Cupriavidus sp. 05N39. The sequence continues at coordinate 19,673 of NZ_JBFTNE010000004.1, read as the reverse complement.
TTGAGGAAATCGCCAGGCGCGTGGAACTGCACGGCATCGAAGCCTGGCAGGCGCTCGATCCCAAGGAACTGCTCGGCGAGGAAGCCGCGCTGTATGAAAAGAACCGCGACACGCTCGACGTCTGGTTCGACTCCGGCACCACGCACTGGAGCGTGATCCGCGGCTCGCACCGTGAAGACCTGTACGACCCGTCGGCCGACCTGCCCGACGGCCGCCTGGCAGATCTGTACTTGGAAGGCTCGGACCAGCACCGCGGCTGGTTCCATTCGTCGCTGCTGACCGCTTCGATGCTGTACGGCAAGCCGCCCTACAAGGCGCTGCTGACGCACGGCTTCACGGTGGACGGCGAAGGCCGCAAGATGTCCAAGTCGGTCGGCAATACCGTGTCGCCGCAGGACGTGTCGAACAAGATGGGCGCCGAGATCATCCGCCTGTGGGTGGCCTCGACCGACTATTCGGGCGAGCTGTCGATCTCCGACGAAATCCTGAAGCGCGTGGTGGAAGGCTATCGCCGCATCCGCAATACGCTGCGCTTCCTGCTGGCCAACCTGGCCGACTACGATCACGCGCAGCACGCGCTGCCGGCATCGGAATGGCTGGAGATCGACCGCTATGCGGTCGCGCTGACGGGGCGCCTGCAAAAGGAAGTCCTGTCGCACTACGACGGCTACGAGTTCCACCCTGTGGTCGCCAAGCTGCAGACGTTCTGCTCGGAAGACCTCGGCGGCTTCTACCTCGACGTGCTGAAGGACCGGCTCTACACGACCGCGCCCAACGCCAAGGAGCGCCGCGCCGCGCAGAATGCCGTGTACCACATCACCCAGGCCATGCTGCACTGGATGGCGCCGTTCCTGTCCTTTACCGCCGAAGAAGCGTGGCAGATCTTCGGCCATGGCACCGGGCACACCGACACCATCTTCACCAGCACCTACTACGACGTGCCGGAGATCGACCAGGCCGACGACCTGCTGCAGAAGTGGCACGTGATCCGCGAAGCCCGCGCCGAAGTCACCAAGCAACTGGAAGCGGTGCGCGTTGACGGCGAGATCGGCTCCTCGCTCCAGGCCGAAGTCACCATCCAGGCCGGCGGCCCGGTGCTGGCCGCGCTGCAGAGCCTGGAGGACGACCTGCGCTTCGTGCTGCTGACCTCCGCCGCCAAGGTAGCGCCGGCGCCGGAAGGCGGCGACCTGCTGGTCACGGTGACGCCGTCGGTGCACGCCAAGTGCGAGCGCTGCTGGCACTACCGTGCCGATGTTGGCCGCGATCCGGCCCACCCCACCCTCTGCGGCCGCTGCGACAGCAACCTGTTCGGCGCCGGTGAACACAGGAGCCATGCCTGATGGCCACCACCACCACGCGCTCCGCGCGCGGCACCAAGCGCGCCAGCAGCAAGGGCAGCAACACCACCCCGCTGCTGTGGATGGCGTTCGCCCTGCTGGTGATCGTGCTGGACCAGTTCTTCAAGATCGTAATCGTCAGGACCTTCGCCTACGGCGAATCGCGCCCCGTGACCAGCTTCTTCAACCTGGTGCTGGTCTATAACAAGGGCGCCGCCTTCAGCTTCCTGGCCGACGCCGGCGGCTGGCAACGCTGGTTCTTTACCGGCCTGGGCGTGGTGGTGGGCCTGTTCATCATCTGGATGCTGTACCGCCATACCGGGCAGCGTTTGTTCTGCTTCGCCATCTCGCTGATCCTCGGCGGCGCCATTGGCAATGTGCTGGACCGGGTGGTGTACGGCCATGTCGTCGACTTCCTCGACTTCCACATGCGCAACTACCACTGGCCCGCGTTCAACGTGGCCGACTGCGCCATCACAGTGGGTGCGGTGCTGCTGATCGTGGACGAGTTGCGGCGGGTCCGGAAGCACTGAAGCAGCAGTCACCTGCACCGCGCTCCTGGGTGCAAAACGTTCCAACTGCGCCCGCGTCATGCGGGCGTTTTCCATGGTGCCGCCGAATTCGCATGATGGCGACGCGCGAGGCACGGCGGCAGCGCCGCCAACGCGCGCGCGGGCAAGCCGGTATTATTGACGTTTCTCCGGCGCGGGGGGTAGCAAACGCTGCCAGCTGCCGCGGCACCCGGACCACAACCCTCAAGCGAAGAGCACATCCATGGATCTGCGAGGCAAGCATCTCGTCCTTGGCCTGACCGGCGGCATCGCCTGCTATAAATCGGCCGAACTGGTCCGCCTGCTGACCAAGGCCGGCGCGACCGTGCAAGTGGTCATGACCGAGGGCGCCACCCAGTTCATCACGCCTGTGACCATGCAGGCACTCTCCGGGCGGCCTGTCTTCACCTCCCAATGGGATGCGCGCGTGGGCAACAATATGGCCCACATCGATCTCTCCCGCGAAGCCGATGCCATCGTGGTTGCGCCCACCTCCACCGATTTCCTGGCGAAGCTGGCGCACGGCCTGTGCGATGACCTGCTGACCACCCTGTGCATGGCCCGCGACTGTCCGCTGCTGGTGGCTCCCGCCATGAACCTGCAGATGTGGTCGGCCCCCGCCACCCAGCGCAACGCCGCGCAACTGCGCGCGGATGGCGTAACGGTACTGGGCCCTGGCAGCGGCGACCAGGCTTGCGGCGAAGTCGGCGATGGCCGCATGCTGGAGCCGGCGGAACTGCTCGACGACATCATTGCGTTCTTCCAGCCCAAGCCGCTGGCCGGGCGCCGTGTGGTGATCACGGCAGGCCCCACCTTCGAAGCCATCGACCCGGTGCGTGGCATCACCAACCGTTCCTCGGGCAAGATGGGTTTTGCCATCGCGCGCGCGGCCCGCGAGGCCGGCGCCGACGTGATCCTGGTGGCCGGCCCGACGGCCCAGCCCACGCCGCGCGGGGTTGCCCGCACCAATGTGGAGAGCGCGCAGCAGATGCATGACGCGGTGCTGGCGGCCTTGCCCGGCGCCGACGTGTTTGTTGCGGTCGCCGCGGTAGCGGACTGGCGCCCGGCCGAAGTCGCCGGCCAGAAATTGAAGAAGGCCAACGACAGCGACACACCGACGCTGCGCTTTGTGCAGAACCCCGACATCCTCGCCACCGTGGCGGCGCGGCCCGATGCGCCCTACTGCGTGGGCTTTGCCGCCGAGAGCGAAAAGCTCGAGCAATACGGCGAACAGAAGCGCCAGCGCAAGAACGTGCCCTTGCTGGTGGGCAATATCGGCCATCACACCTTCGGCATGGACGACAACGAGATCGTGCTGTTCGATGCCCAAGGCATGACCCGCCTGCCGCGCGCCGACAAGCTGACGCTGGCGCGCGACCTGGTAGCGGCTATCGCCCGGCGCTTGCCCGCACCCCGTTGAGCCCGCGCTTGCTCCGCCTCCGAACGCCACCCCGCCCGAACCCCTGAACATGTCCGCAAGCAAACCCAAACTGCGCCTCTCCGTGCTCGACCAGAGCCCGGTCATTGCCGGTCATACCGCGCGCGACGCCCTGGCCGCCACCGTGGAGCTGGCTCAGGCCGCCGATGCGCTGGGCTACACCCGCTATTGGTGTGCCGAGCATCACGGCCTGCGCGGTGTGTGCAACCCGGCGCCGGAAGTCATGCTGGCGCGCCTGGGCAGCGTCACGCAGCGTATCCGCCTCGGCTCGGGCGGCGTGATGCTGCCCTATTACAGCCCCTTCAAGGTAGCGGAGCAGTTCCGCATGCTGGAGGGCTTGTTCCCGGGCCGCATCGATCTTGGCGTGGGACGCGCGCCGGGCGGCGACATGCGTACCGCGCAGGCGGTGGCGATGGGCCAGTACAACCGCGGCGACCAGTTCGCCGAGCAGGTACAGGACCTATCCTGGCTCTTCCGTGGCGAGGTGCCGCCGGGCCATATCGCCGAAGGCGTGGTGCTGCAGCCCGAGATCGATACCCGGCCCGAGCTGTGGGTGCTGGGCTCCAGCGACTACGGCGGCGCCCTGGCGGCACGCCTGGGGCTGCGCTTTGCATTTGCCCACTTTATCAATCCGCATGTCGGCCATGCCGTCGCTCAGCAGTACCGCCGCAATTTCGAGGCGGGCTACGACGAGCGGCCCTACAGCGCGGCGGCCATCTTCGTGATCTGCGCGGACAGCGAGGCCGAAGCGGCGGAACTGGAGCGCGCCGTGGACCTGCGCCGGCTGCAGATGGCCTACGGCGTCAACGCCCCGATCCCCTCGCTGGCGCAGGCCGCCCAGCACGAGCCCACCGAACGCGATCGCCTGATCGTGGAACGCGAGCGCCCGCGCACCATTTGCGGCACTCCGGAGCAGGTCGCGCAGCGCATGCTGGACCTGCGCGAGCGCTTCCTCGCCGATGAACTGGTCGTGCTGAGCGTGACCGCCAGCTATGCCGCGCGGCTGCGCACCTACGAGCTGCTGGCACAGGCGTTTGACCTGTCGGGCGGCTGAGCTCGGCTATCATCTCGGGTTGCCAACGTTTTTTGTTTTCCGGGACTGACCAGCCATGACCATCGAAGCCAACCCCACCGTCGAAATCAAGGTGCTCGACGCACGCCTGCACGAATGGGGCCTGCCGGCTTACCAGAGCGATATGGCGGCAGCGATCGACCTGCACGCCTGCCTGGACGCGGCACTCGTCATCGAACCCGGCACGCCGGCCCAACTGGTGCCGGCCGGCATCGCCGTGCACATGGCCAATCCCTATATGGCGGCCACCATCGCCCCGCGCTCGGGTCTCGGCCACAAGAAAGGGCTGGTGCTGGGCAACTCGATCGGTGTGATCGACGCCGACTACCAGGGCCCGATCATGGTGAGCGTGTGGAACCGCAACGCGCCCGGCACCGAGCCGATCGTGATCCAGCCGGGCGAGCGTATCGCGCAGATGATGTTTGTACCGGTGCTGCGGCCCGTATTCAAGACCGTGGAAGACTTTTCGGAAGACACCGTGCGCGGCGCGGGCGGTTTTGGCTCCACCGGCGTCCACCACGCCAAGAACGGCGCCTGAGCCAGGTCAGGGGGCGCGCTCAGCGCGCCTGTTCGAACAGCAGCGCCACGCCGCCGGCAACGGAGGCGGGGATAAGGCTTTCGTCGGGACCAAGATCGAGCGCGCCCACACGCGCGGCGCGCCAGCCCTGACGGGCCGCGGCCAGATCGCTGGTACGCAGCCGGATGGCTGCATAACCAGGCACGGCACGGCGCACGTGTTCGGTGCCGGTGGCGGCGGCCAGCGCCTGTGGCGTGGTCACCACCAGCGTGGCGCCATCCAGCGCCAGGCTGCAGATGTGATCGCTCAACTGCGTCATCTCGCCGCCGGTGAGTTCGGCATAAGCGCGGCCAGCCGCCTCGACCAGGCACGGCGCCACCACCAGGAACATCGCGGCGATGCCGGTCGCGCCGTTGGCATGCGTGGTCCACTCTGGCCGCCACAGCAGCTCCGGCGTACGGTGCTCGCAGATAAAAAAGCGCGCGCCGGGCGCATCGTCGATCGCCGCGACACGGAAGGTGGCGGGCTGCTCGGTGCCATCGTCCAGCCGCACCGGCCGCGAGAACTCGATCGGGTCCGATGTGTGCCAGCCATCGGCGCGCAACTGCGCCGCGGCGGTGAAGGTATCGCTGCTCTTGCAGGACAGCGCGGCGCAGCCGCCTCCGGCTTCCTGCGCATCCCAGTAATACTGCCGCGTCGGGCTGGGTGCGGTGACGTGCAGCAACTCGAGATAGTCGCGCGCCAGCATCACGCAATGGTTCTGCGAGCCGAGCGTGTGATAACCGCGGGGGGTCAGCGTGAAGCCAAACCCGCGCCAGGCTTGCGCCGAAGCGTCAAGGTCGGGACACACCATCACGGCGTGGTCTAGCAGTTCCATCGTCATCGCTACCTCTACCTCTCGCTTCACACTTCAATCGAACTGGATATTGGCCTTGCGCGCCACCGCCTGCCATTTATCGTGCTCGTGCCGTACCAGGCTGGCCAGCTCGGCAGGCGAGCCGCCCACGATCTCGAATCCCTGCATGGCCAGCGCATCGACCACGCGCTGCTGCCGCAAGGATCGGACCAAGGCATCGTGCAAGCGCGCCACGGTCGGCTCCGGCAACCCGGCCGGGCCAAACACCCCGATCCAGGAATAGGCCTCGAAGCCCCGATATCCCTGCTCGGCCACGGTGAGCAACTGCGGGAACTGGCGCAGGCGGGTAGTACCGGTCACGCCAAGCAGCTTGACCGTCTTGGCTGCCACATGCGCCTGTACCGCCGCATAGCTGGAGAAAAATACGTCGACTTCATTCGATAGCACGGCCTGCACCGCCGGGCCGCCACCTTTGTATGGAACATGGAGAAAGCGCACGCCGGCCTCGGTCGCCAGCGCCTCGGCGGCAAGCTGGTTCAGGCTGCCGATGCCGGACGAAGCGTAGTGAATGCTCTCCGGCTTCTGCCGCGCCATGGCGACCAGTTCCTTCACATTGGAAGCTGGCAACGAGGGGTTGGCCGCGATCACCAGCGGAAAGCGGACCAGTTGCGTGATCGGCGTGAAGTCGCGGAAGGTGTCGTACGGCAGGTTTTTGTAGGCAAACGGGTTGATGGCGTGCGTGTCGAACGCCATCAACAAGGTGCTGCCGTCCGGCCGGGCACGCGCCACCGTACTCGACGCGATCAGGCCTCCCGCGCCGGGCTTGTTGTCGATCACCACCGTCTGGCCGAGCCCGCTCTTGAGGCCGGGCTGCAACTGGCGCGCCACGATATCGACGCTGCCCCCTGGCGGGAACGGCAGCACCATGGCAATGGGGCGACTGGAACCGGCGGCAGTGGCATCGCCACCCAGGGCAGCCATGCCGGGCACGGGAATCAGGGGCATCGCGCCAAGCGGCAACGATTTGAGCAGCAGGCGGCGCAGCCGCGAGCATTCGGATCGGGACATCGGGTACTCAGGCGAATGGCGGGAACACAGCTGCGGCGGCAACCGCACCCGGCCAAAACAAAAAGGGCGGCATCGCTGCCGCCCTGTATTTTGCCCGAGGATAGCACGAATTGCAGGCAAGGTCCGCTCTGCCCACCCTCCGCACTTCGTCCTAGACTTCCGCCTTCTCGTTTTCCGGCGATTCCGGCGGTTCCGCGGCAGCCTCGGCAAAGTCCAGCTTGATCTGGTCCTGCTCGTCGAGATCCACTACCACCCTGCCACCGGATACCAGCTTGCCGAACAGCAGTTCGTCGGCCAGCGCCTTGCGGATCAGGTCCTGGATCAGGCGTTGCATCGGCCGCGCGCCCATCAGCGGGTCGAAGCCCTTCTTGGCCAGGAACTTGCGCAGATGCTCGCTGAAGCTGGCTTCCACCTTCTTCTCGTGGAGCTGCTCCTCGAGTTGCATCAGGAACTTGTCGACCACGCGCAGGATGATTTCCTCATCGAGCGAACGGAAGCTGATCATCGCATCGAGCCGGTTACGGAACTCCGGCGTGAACATCCGCTTGATGTCAGCCATCTCGTCGCCCTGCTCGCGCGAGGACGTGAAGCCGATGGTGGCGCGGTTCATGGTTTCCGCTCCCGCATTGGTGGTCATGATGATGATCACGTTGCGGAAGTCAGCGCGGCGGCCGTTGTTATCGGTCAGCGCGCCATGGTCCATCACCTGCAGCAGGATATTGAAGATATCCGGATGCGCTTTCTCGATTTCGTCCAGCAGCAGCACACAGTGCGGCTTCTTGGTAACGGCCTCGGTCAGCAGGCCGCCCTGGTCGAAGCCGACATATCCCGGCGGCGCGCCGATCAGCCGGCTCACCGCATGGCGCTCCATGTATTCGGACATGTCGAAGCGCAGCAATTCGATGCCCATGATGAAGGCAAGCTGCTTGGCGACTTCAGTCTTGCCCACCCCGGTCGGACCGGAGAACAGGAAAGAGCCGATTGGCTTGTCGGTCTTGCCCAGGCCGGCGCGCGACATCTTGATGGCCGAAGCCAGCGCCTCGATGGCCGGGTCCTGGCCGAACACCACGGACTTCAGGTCGCGGTCCAGGGTCTGCAGCTTGCTGCGGTCGTCCTGGTTGACGCTCTGCGGCGGGATGCGTGCGATGCGCGAGACGATATCCTCTATCTCGCCCTTGCCGATGGTCTTCTTCTGCTTGGACTTGGGCAGGATGCGCTGGGCGGCGCCAGCCTCGTCGATGACATCGATGGCCTTGTCCGGCAGGTGGCGGTCGGTGATGAAGCGCGCCGACAGTTCGGCTGCCGCGGTCAGGGCCGCCGCCGCGTACTTGACGCCATGGTGCTCCTCGAAGCGCGACTTCAGGCCGCGCAGAATCTGCACGGTCTGGTCGACCGACGGCTCCACCACGTCGATCTTCTGGAAACGGCGCGACAGGGCCGCGTCTTTTTCGAAGATGCCGCGATATTCGGTGAAGGTGGTGGCGCCGATGCACTTGAGCTGGCCCGACGACAGTGCCGGCTTGAGCAGGTTGCTGGCGTCCAGCGTTCCGCCCGAAGCGGCGCCCGCGCCGATCAGCGTGTGGATCTCGTCGATAAACAGGATCGCGTTCGGATTGTCCTTGAGCGATTTGAGCACGCCCTTCAGGCGTTGCTCGAAATCGCCCCGGTACTTGGTGCCGGCCAGCAGGGCACCCATGTCGAGCGAGTACACGACCGCCTTTTCCAGGATGTCGGGCACTTCGTTCTTGGTGATGCGCCAGGCCAGCCCTTCCGCGATCGCGGTCTTGCCGACTCCAGCCTCGCCCACCAGCAACGGATTGTTCTTGCGCCGGCGGCACAGCACCTGGACCACCCGCTCGACTTCGCTCTCGCGGCCGATCAGCGGATCGATCTTGCCGGCCTTGGCCAGCGTGTTCAGGTTCTGGGTGAACTGCTCCAGCGGGCTTTCCTTGCCATCGCCGCCTTCACCCTCGGCCGTGCCGTCGCCATGCTTGGCGGGCTCGGCCTGGTCCTTGCGGATGCCGTGGCTGATGAAATTGACCACATCCAGCCGGGTCACGCCCTGCTGCTGGAGGTAGTACACCGCGTGTGAGTCCTTCTCGCCAAAGATCGCCACCAGGACATTCGCCCCGGTCACTTCCTTCTTGCCGTTGGAAGTGGACTGGACATGCATGATGGCGCGCTGGATGACGCGCTGGAAGCCCAGCGTAGGCTGGGTATCCACCTCGTCGGTGCCAGGCACCACGGGCGTGTTGTCCGCGATGAAGTTCTTCAGACTGGTGCGCAAATCCTCAATATTGGCTGCGCAGGCGCGCAAGACTTCCGCTGCCGTGGGGTTGTCAAGCAACGCCAGCAGCAGGTGCTCCACGGTAATGAACTCGTGGCGTGCCTGCCGGGCTTCAACAAACGCCATGTGCAGGCTGACTTCCAATTCTTGCGCAATCATGCTTCCTCCATCACGCATTGCAACGGATGACCCGCCTGCCGTGCGTGGGTTGACACCAGCTCGACCTTCGTCGCCGCGATATCCCTGGTATAGATACCGCAGACTCCCTTACCTTCCCGGTGGACGGTGAGCATGATCTGCGTCGCCGTCTCCCGGTCCCTGCTGAAATACTGCTGCAGGATCATCACGACGAACTCCATCGGGGTGAAGTCGTCATTCAGCAGCAACACCTTGTACATGGCGGGCGGTTTGAGCGCCTGCTCTTTCCGCTCCAGTACGGTGCCTGCTTCGCGTTGTGGGACATTTGCCAGCCGTGTAGCCATGGCTTTATTCTAACCCTTACGCACAACTCTGCAATTTGGGGAAAAGACGCCGGATTCAAGAGGCCGATGCAGCGGCCATCCAAATTCCGGAGATGCCGAAGGCATCCGGGTTCACCTCTTGGGCTGGACGCAGTTGCTGTGCAGCCCTCCCCTCCAAAATACCATCTACAGCCGTTCCTTTCCCGCCACACCCTACCGGGAGTGGGGAATCTGCCAACTTGACAGTGCGCAGGTTTGACAGAAGAATCGTTCGCACATTCACGTCTGGTTACGCGAGCCAAAGCAATAAGCCGGACCTGGGTGATCCGTGAGCAGGGAGGCCCACGAATCCGGCGGCGGCGAGTCAGCACATGAAACTGGCCGCTACGCGGTGTCCGCAAAGTCGTGTCATCGTACCTGGCCCGGTTCCACCGGACTGGGGCGCATGGCCAGGCACGCCGGGCACCCGGCTGGCCGCGGCGCTTTCCCCCGCTCGTATCGTGCTTTTTTTGTTGGGGGAGTTTATGGCAAGCGGTATCGTCAAATGGTTCAATGACGCCAAGGGCTTTGGGTTCATCAAGCCGGACGACGGCGAAGAAGAGCTGTTTGCGCACTTTTCGGCCATCCAGATGAGTGGCTTCAAGACCCTGAAAGAGGGTCAGCGCGTGTCCTTCGAAATCATCCAGGGTCCCAAGGGCAAACAAGCCACCAATATCCAGGACGGCGCCTGAGGGCAAGGTGCGCGACCGCACCAGCCGACAGAGCTTGAGGCGGTCACGACAGGATGCGGGGGAATCATCCCCGGAACGGGATCGGCCTGCCGCCCCCCGGACATCGCCTGGCCTCCATAGCCGGCGCGCCGTGTCCAGACCAGCAAGCTGAACAGCAGCACGTAGCGCATCCGACAAAAAGCCCGGTCAGGTCAATGCCGGGCTTTTTGTTTGCCAATTGGCTGGCATCGGCTACTGTCCGTCCTCATGGCATGGGCGCAGCATCCGCGCTCGCCGCCTGCCCCCGGTAGGCTGCCAGCAACGCCTGCCACCACTCGCCATTCCGTTGCAGAAATACGCCTTCCGGGAAGCCGTGGCGCGCCACATGCCCTTGCGGCACGCTATCCCAGCCGCGATGTTCGACGGTGACCCTGGTCTGATCGCCCACCGCGGTGAAACTGACCTCGACCTGGGTGGCCTGGTCCGGCCCGAAGTTCGCCTGCCGCCAGCCAAAGGCCAGCCGCACGCCGGGCTCCCAGGCCGTAACGGTGCCAATCGCGAATACCGATCCATCGCGGCATGTCTCGACCAGCCGGCCGCCCTCGCCCGGTTCGAACGACAGCACGCCGGGCCTGCCTGGCCCGACCTGGAACAGCATATTGGGGCGCCACCACAGTGCGATATCACGGGTGAACACCTCGAAAGCGCGCCGCGGCGTAGCCGTCACCCGCAAGGAAACCTGCACGCACGCGCTCATTCTCCGGCCTCCAGATGGGCCTTGAAGGCCGTGAGTTGCTCCGCCCAGAGCTGCTCTGTCTGCTCCAGCCAGGCCTTGAGTTCACTCATCGGCCCTGCCCGCAGGGCATAGATGCGCACACGGGCATCGAAGCCCGATGGCGACTGATGGGATTCTTCGATCAGCGCGCCCCCCTTGAGCACCCRCAGATGCCGGCTCATCGCCTGCGGGCTGAGGCCGGTGGCCCGCGCAATCTCGCCGGCGCGCATTGGCCGCTCGCGCAACAAATCCACTACCTGGCGCCGGCTGGGATCGGCCAGCGCCGCCAGGGTGCGGTCAAGCGAAGCAACGAAACTTCCTGCAGCTGCGAGTCGAACCGGGGATGGCGCGCACGCAGCGTACAGAAGTCGAGGCGAATCGAATGGTGTGCGTGGCAGTGTCCGGTGCGCAGACCTCCGCGACAGCGCCGGGACTATTCTCCCGCGAGACACACGCAACGGCGCGCATTGACTCGGCGGAATACCGGATGAAATTGGTCGACGTGAGCGCGGCAAGTACCGCTTTCATCCGCGCCAGGCCGGATGCCATCGCAAACGCGGGCCGTGCGCTAGGTAGTCCCAAACCAGAGCAGGAACCACCTGATTTGTGCGCAAAACAGCACCAAAATCAATCGGACATTTCTGCACGTGCTGTGAGCATTTTCATTATGTGCCCCATTCGTACTTTTCCCATGTCGATCAGGGTCCGCTTGCCGCGCAGTACGTCCTGATTCGGGATGAAAAAAACCCCGGCGACCTTTGAGTCGCCGGGGTTTTCGGTTCAGGCTGAGACGGCCTGATCTGCGCTTACATATTGTCGATCATCACCTGCCCAAAGCCCGAGCACGACACCTGCGTCGCACCCTCGAGCAGGCGGGCGAAGTCATACGTGACCCTCTTCGACAGGATGGACTTCTCCATCGACGAGATGATCAGGTCGGCGGCTTCGGTCCAGCCCATGTGGCGCAGCATCATTTCGGCGGAGAGGATTTCGGAACCCGGGTTCACGTAGTCCTTGCCGGCGTACTTCGGCGCGGTGCCATGGGTGGCTTCGAACATGGCCACGGAATCGGACAGGTTGGCGCCCGGGGCAATGCCGATGCCGCCAACCTGCGCCGCCAGCGCGTCGGAGATGTAGTCGCCGTTCAGGTTCAGCGTCGCGATGACCGAGTACTCCGCCGGGCGCAGCAGGATCTGCTGCAGGAACGCGTCGGCGATGGCGTCCTTGATCACGATTTCCTTGCCGGTCTTCGGATTCTTGAACTTGCACCACGGGCCACCGTCGATCAGTTCGGCACCGAATTCCTGCTGGGCCAGCTCGTAGGCCCAGTCACGGAAGCCACCTTCGGTGAACTTCATGATGTTGCCCTTGTGCACGATGGTCACCGACGGCTTGTCGTTGTCGATCGCATACTGGATGGCCTTGCGCACCAGGCGCTTCGTGCCTTGCTTGGAAACCGGCTTGACGCCGATGCCCGAGGTGTCCGGGAAACGGATCTTCTTCACGCCCATTTCGTTCTGCAGGAAGGCGATCAGCTTCTTGGCCTGGTCGCTTTCCGCTTCCCACTCGATGCCGGCGTAGATGTCTTCCGAATTCTCGCGGAAGATCACCATGTCGATTTTTTGCGGCTCGCGCACCGGCGAGGGCACGCCCTTGAAGTAAGCCACCGGGCGCAGGCAGACGTACAGGTCGAGTTGCTGGCGCAGTGCGACGTTGAGCGAACGGATGCCGCCACCGACCGGCGTGGTCAGCGGGCCCTTGATCGACACCACGTATTCCTTCAGGACCTCAAGGGTTTCGTCAGGCAGCCACACATCGGGGCCATATACCTTGGTCGACTTCTCGCCAGCATAGATCTCCATCCAGGAGATCTTGCGCTTGCCGGCGTAGGCCTTGGCCACGGCAGCGTCGACCACCTTGATCATCACCGGGGTGATATCCAGTCCCGTACCGTCGCCTTCGATGAAAGGGATGATTGGATTGTCCGGAACATTCAGCGAAAAATCCTGGTTGACCGTGATCTTCTCGCCGGCCGGCACCTTGATGTGTTGATACATGACGTCTCCAGTACGGAACGGGGGTTCGTAACGTGCCGCCCAGGTTCGTGACCGGACGGCGAGATGTGAGTGGCGCGCGGGCATTTTAGCGGGGTTCGATGCGGTTACGATGCCGCACCGCAACACGCGCCGCCTGCCCAGCCAAGCGTCAGAGGCAATTCAGTCTTATATAAGACACAAGACCGTTTTGTATTATGCAGCAAAATTTCATGATCCGCTATCCTGCCGGAACCCGCGCCGCCACGCGGGCTGCGGCATACTGGCGCCCGTGATGCCCTGGGGCCCGGCCATCGGCACGGCCCTGGCGTTGCCTACCCCGACTCGCTTCCCGCCCCTGATGACGCTGATTGCCCTGAACAAACCCTTCGGCACCATGAGCCAGTTCTCCGCGCACCCTACGCGCCCTACGCTCGCCGACTGCGTGCAACGCCCCGGCGTGTATCCGGCGGGACGGCTCGATGCCGACAGCGAAGGCTTGCTGCTGCTGACCGACGACGGCGCCCTGCAGGCGCGCATTGCCGACCCGCACCACAAGCTGCCGAAGACCTATCTGGCGCAGGTGGAAAACAGACCGGACGAAGCCGCGCTCGCGCGCCTGCGCGGCGGAGTCGATCTCGGCGACTTCCGCACGCTGCCGGCGCGAGCACAGTGCATCGATGAACCCGGCTTCCTCTGGCCGCGCAATCCTCCGGTGCGGTTTCGCGCAGCCATTCCAACCCAATGGCTGGAAATCGAAATCCGCGAGGGTAAAAACCGCCAGGTACGGCGCATGACGGCGGCTGTGGGCTTCCCCACCTTGCGCCTGTTGCGCGTACAGATCGGCGCGCTAGATCTGCGCACGCTCGGACTCGCGCCTGGGCAATGGTGCGAGATCGATCCGGCGATGCTCGGCATCGAGGCTGTCACGGCGCCGCGTGCCAACGCACCGGTGCGCCGCGCGCGCGCGGGTGGGGCAGCGAATCCGCAAGGCCCGCAGCGCCATCCACGCCCCCGCTCAAGAAGTTACAAAAATTAACAGTTCGTGAGTCAACGGCTCACCGGTCCGTTTCGTTTTTGACACTGACGCGTCGTATAACGAGTCAACTCTTCCGAATCGATTTCACCTTCCGAGGTAGATAGCATGAACAAACTGATCGCTGCTCTGGTTGCCGGCCTGTTCGCCACCGGCGCTTTCGCCCAAGCCGCCGCTCCGGCACCGGCAGCTCCGGCTGCTGCAGCGCCCGCCGCTGAAGCCCCGGCTGCAAAGCCCGCGACGAAGAGCACCAAGAAGTCCACCAAGAAGCACGCTCACAACAAGACCAAGGCTGCCCCGGCTGCCCCGGCTGCCAAGGCCGACGCTGCAACGAAGTAAAGATTTGCAGGCAGGCCGGGCATTGCGCCCGGCTAGCAAGGCAGGCTGCCCGCAAGGCGCCTGCTTTTTTTTTGCCTGCGATGGCCAGGCGCCAAAAGCGCGCGCCCGTCACCGTAGCCTGCAGCAACAAATGCGAACTATCCGATGGCGCCGCTCGCCCGATAGCTGCGCTATGCTGGCGGGTCCCGAACCGTCCAAATCGCCGTTCCTTCCATGCGCCCTGTCATCAAAAACCTGCTCGCCGGCGGCTGCGCCCTTGCCGCCCTGACGTCCGCCTCTGCCCAGTCGCCGGCTAGTTTGCCGGTCCGGCAACTCAGCGCGGGCATGTACGCCATCAAGGCGGAAATCGCCGCTACGCCGGAAGCCCGGGAACGCGGCCTGATGTATCGCAAAACCATGCCCGCCAACGAGGGCATGCTGTTCGTCTTCGATGAGAAGGCCGGACATTGCTTCTGGATGAAAAATACCGACCTGCCGCTGTCGATCGCCTTCCTGGCCGATGACGGCTCCATCGTCAATATCGAGGACATGGCGCCCCAGACCGAGGACAACCACTGCCCGCGCGCAGCGGTGCGCTACGCGCTGGAGATGAACAAGGGATGGTTCGCGCAGAAGGGCCTGAAGGCCGGCGCGAAGATCGGCGGCCTGCCGCAGCCCAGATGATGGCCAAGCGCGGCAGCACGGCTGCCGCGCCAATTTGCGACAAGGTCAGTCGCGGAAGTTATTGAAGTCCAGCGGGGCTTCCGGAACATCCTTGCGCAGCAGCGCGATCACGCTCTGCAGATCGTCGCGCTTGGTACCGGTAACGCGCACCGCGTCGCCCTGGATGCTGGCCTGTACCTTGATCTTGCTGTCCTTGATCATCTTGACGATTTTCTTGGACAGGTCACCGGTGACGCCCTTCTTGATGGTGATGACCTGCTTGACCTTGTCGCCACCGATGCGCTCGGTCTTGCCGTAGTCCAGGAAGCGCACGTCGACATTGCGCTTGGCCATCTTGCTGATCAGCACGTCCTTGACCTGGCCGAGCTTGAAATCGTCATCGGCGAAAGCCGTGAGTTCGTTCTCCTTGTGCTCGACCCGCGAATCCGAACCCTTGAAGTCAAAGCGGTTCGTGATTTCCTTGTTGGCCTGCTCGACCGCGTTCTTCACCTCGATCATGTTCGCTTCGCACACTACGTCAAACGACGGCATTGCATTCTCCTTGTCTTGCTGCGTGTTGCTGTGTATTGCCACTTGCCCGCGGCAGTCCCGCAGGCTTTGTCCTGGGCGCGCGCCGGCTGGCGGCGGCGCTTACGTATAATCCAGCCTACCCTGCAGTCCGGTGCCGTCGACCACGGCGGCCGCCTCACCTTTCCCTTGCATGGCTGATTTCCACGAATTTTATCCCCTGCGCCGCCACAATTCATTCGGATTCGACGTACGCGCGCGCTTTGCGGCGCACGTGCGCAGCGAAAGCGACCTGCTGTGCGCGCTGGCCGATCCGCGCGCGCATGGCCTGCCCCTGGTTGTGCTTGGCGGCGGCAGCAATGTGGTCCTGACGCGGGACATCGACGCGCTGGTGCTGTTGATGGAAATCCCCGGCTACGCGGTGGCCGCCGGCGACGATGCCCACCTGGTGACGGCCGGCGCCGGCGAGAACTGGCATGCACTGGTCTGCCGCACCATTGCCGACGGCCTGCCAGGGCTCGAAAACCTGGCCCTGATTCCCGGCACCGCAGGCGCAGCGCCGATCCAGAATATTGGCGCCTACGGCGTTGAACTGCGCGAGCGCTTCGACAGCCTGCGCGCCTTCGACCGGCACAGCGGCGAATTCGTCCGCCTGACGCTGGAGCAATGCGAGTTTGCTTACCGGGACAGCCTGTTCAAGCGCGAGGGGCGTGACCGCTACATCATTACGGCTGTCACCCTGCGCCTGCCGCTGCCCTGGCAGCCGGTGCTGGGCTATGCGGAACTGGCGCGCGAACTGGCACAAGAGTCAGCCGCGGTGCCCACGGCGGATCGCATCCGCGAAGCGGTGATCGCGATCCGCACGCGCAAGCTGCCCGACCCTGCCCAAATCGGCAATGCAGGCAGCTTCTTCAAGAATCCCGTGGTTGCCCCCGGCCAGCGCGACGCGCTGCTGGCGCAGTACCCCAACCTGGTCAGCCATGTCCAACCCGATGGCAGCTACAAGCTGGCGGCCGGCTGGCTGATTGACCAGTGTGGATTCAAGGGGGTGAGCGACGGCCCGGTGGGCGTCTACGGCAAGCAAGCCCTGGTGCTGGTGCACCACGGCGGCGGCACGGGGCAGGACCTGCTGGCGCTGGCGCGTCGCATCGCCGATGCCGTGCAGGCCCGCTTCGGCGTGCGCATTGAGCCCGAGCCGGTGGTGCTTTAAGCCGCCCGGGCCATCGTACTCAGGCGAAGTGGCAGACGTAGTCCAGCGTTTCGGTCACTTCGATATCAAAGCTGCTGTCGCCGGGCACATTGAACTGCTGGCCGGCGCCATAGGTATTCCACTGATCTTCGCCAGCCAGCTTCACGCGGCACACGCCGGCATTGATTTCCATGATTTCCGGAGCGCCGGTGCTGAAGGTCAGCGCGGCGGGGAAGATGACGCCCAGCGTCTTGCGGGTGCCATCCGGGAACAGCACCGTGTGGCTGACGCACTTGCCGTCGAAGTACAGGTTGGCTTTCTTGACGACGGATACGTTGTCGAACTGGCTCACGCTATTTCTCCTTGATGCTTGGTTCTTGATGACTGGAATCTGGAATGTTCAATGGCGAGGCGGCGCAAAAAAGGGGCCATGACGGCCCCTCTTCTGCTGAGTGCTGACTGCCAGGGCCACGGTCCGAATTGGGCCGGGGCCTGAAGCCCGCCTTACTCGCCGCGCTGGCGGCGTGCGTTCTCGGCGATGCGCATGCGCAGCGCGTTCAGCTTGATGAAGCCGCCGGCGTCGGCCTGGTTGTAGGCGCCGCCATCATCGTCGAAGGTCGCGATGGTCTTGTCGAACAGCGTGTCCTTGGAGTCGCGCGCGACCACGATCACGTTGCCCTTGTACAGCTTGACGCGCACCCAACCGTTGACCTTGGCCTGCGTGTGGTCGATCAGCACCTGCAGCGCGCGGCGCTCCGGGCTCCACCAGTAGCCGTTGTAAATCAGGCTGGCGTAGCGCGGCATCAGGTCGTCCTTCAGGTGAGCCACTTCGCGGTCGAGCGTGATCGACTCGATGGCGCGGTGGGCCTTCAGGATGATGGTGCCGCCGGGGGTTTCATAGCAGCCACGGCTCTTCATGCCGACGTAGCGGTTTTCCACCAGGTCCAGGCGGCCGATGCCGTGCTTGCCGCCCAGGCGGTTCAGCTCGGTGAGCACTTCGGCCGGGGTCATGCGCTTGCCATTCAGGCCGACGATGTCGCCGCCCTCGAATTCGACGTCCAGGTACTCGGCCGCGTCCGGTGCGTTCTCGGGCGACACGGTCCAGCGCCACATGTCTTCCTCGGCCTCGGCCTTGGGGTCTTCCAGGTGGCGGCCTTCGAAGGAGATGTGCAGCAGGTTGGCGTCCATCGAGTACGGGGCGCCGCCCTTCTTGTGCTTCATGTCGATTTCGATGCCGGCCTTTTCAGCGTAGGCCAGCAGCTTTTCGCGGGACAGCAGGTCCCACTCGCGCCACGGCGCGATGACCTTCACGCCCGGCTCCAGACCGTAGTAGCCCAGTTCGAAGCGAACCTGGTCATTGCCCTTGCCGGTGGCGCCATGCGACACGGCGTCGGCGCCGGTGCTGCGCAGGATCTCGATCTGGCGCTTGGCGATCAGCGGACGCGCGATCGAGGTGCCCAGCAGGTACTCGCCTTCATAGACGGCGTTGGCGCGGAACATCGGGAAGACGAAATCGCGCACGAATTCTTCGCGCAGGTCGTC
The DNA here is from genome assembly GCF_056397325.1 of Cupriavidus sp. 05N39. Lineage (NCBI taxonomy): Bacteria > Pseudomonadati > Pseudomonadota > Betaproteobacteria > Burkholderiales > Burkholderiaceae > Cupriavidus > Cupriavidus sp. 05N39. Next base: position 1,292 of record NZ_JBFTNE010000004.1, on the reverse strand, counting down.
GATAAAGATGTTCTCCGGCTTGATGCCGAACTTGAGCGCCTTCTGGCGGGCAGGTTCGAGTTCCTCGCCCTGGCCGATGTCGGCGGTAAAGGTGACCACCTCGCATTGATAGGTGTCTTGCAGCCACTTCAGGATCACCGAAGTGTCCAGCCCGCCGGAGTAGGCGAGCACGACTTTCTTGATATCGCTCATGTTCGACTCGATGCGCAAAGTAAGCGTGGCCGGCGCTGACGCCGGACACGCGAAAAAGAATGCGGAAAAACCGCTATTTTGACACGTCCGCTCCGGCTTGGGCGGCACTTGCCGCCTTCATCCAGCGCTCAGCCAGCCTTCTGGCACCGGGTTGGCGTGCCGCATGTGCGCCAAACTTGGCGCGGTACGCTCAGGATCAGTAGCGCCCGCAGAGCAGGAATTCCATCAGGGCCTTCTGCACGTGCAGGCGGTTCTCGGCCTCTTCCCACACCACGCTCTTCGGGCCGTCGATGACAGCCGCCTCGACTTCCTCGCCGCGATGCGCCGGCAGGCAGTGCATGAAGAGCGCGTCGGGGTTGGCGCGATCCATCATGGCGGTGGTCACCATCCAGTTCTGGAAGGCGCGCTTGCGCGCGTCGTTCTCGGCTTCGTAGCCCATGCTGGTCCACACATCGGTGGTGACCAGGTCCGCGCCCTGGCAGGCGGTCAGCGGATCGTCGAACACCTTGACCAGGTGCGCGGCCGACGCCGGCACCATGGCCGGGTCGAGCTGGTAGCCGGGAGGCGCCGAGAAGTGGAAAGTAAAGCCGAGGCGCTCGGCCGCCTGGATCCAGGTGTAGGCCATATTGTTGGCGTCGCCGATCCAGGCCACCGTCTTGCCGCGGATGCTGCCGCGCTGCTCGATATAGGTGAAGACGTCGGCCAGCACCTGGCAGGGATGGTATTCATTGGTCAGCCCGTTGATCACCGGCACCCGCGAATGCGCGGCGAAACGCTCGATGATGTCCTGGCCGAAGGTGCGGATCATGATGATGTCGACCATGCGCGAGATCACCTGCGCCGCGTCTTCGATCGGCTCGCCGCGCCCGAGTTGCGAGTCGCGGGTATTGAGGAAGACGGCATGGCCACCCAGCTGGTGGATGCCGGCCTCGAACGACAAGCGCGTACGAGTCGAGTTTTTCTCGAAGATCATGGACAGCGTGCGGTCGTGCAGCGGATGCCATGTCTCGTAGTTCTTGAACTTGGTCTTCAGAATCCGTGCGCGGTCCAGCAGGTACTCGTACTCATCGGGAGTCAGGTCGCTGAACTGGAGGTAATGC